>NZ_JAXGFU010000010.1:0-263337 GCF_041008815.1 Pseudophaeobacter sp. A-200-2
ACTCCAAGATCATCGTCGCCATCAACAAGGACGAAGAGGCACCGATCTTCCAGGTTGCCGATTATGGCCTCGTGGCAGACCTGTTCCAGGCCGTCCCCGAACTCACCGAAAAACTGGGCTAAAAGCCCTGGCTCCGGCCCGGCACACGCCGGGCCACACAGAGCCACATGTCATCGAAAAAAGGCCCGCATCCGATGCGGGCCTTTTGCCTTCTGTATACTTCGAAAACCGGGCAGCAGGTCGGCCACCCTACTGACCGGCAGCTATCACATGCGGGTCAGCCCGCTGCTTTGCGCTGCCCCAGGATACCCTGCAGCTTCTCAGCCGTGGCGCATCCAATCCGGTTGTGTTCCTTCGGCCCCAGCATATGGCGTGCCGTCGGCAGGTCGAGCGGCCCCATGTCCATGCCCATGACGTCATTCGCCAGCCCTGCGGTGGCAACGGGGAGCTCTACCACCCCTTTGACCAAGGGCCTCAGAGAATCCACCATCGCCTGATCGACCAGGACCGGTTCACGTCCGAACATTCCCACACCACCCAGATTATAGCGCAGCCACAGCAGCACCAACCGTCCGTCCATCGCAGTGATGAGATCACCCATGCGACTGACCCACACAGATTGCAGATGCAGGCAGAGGGTTTCAAACCGCTCCTCAGAGACGTTTTTGAGCTCGGTCAGCAGATGCTTGTTGAAATGAAACTCCGTGAAGTCCACTTCCGGATAAAGGGCCTTCAGTTCAGGGCGGGCTTGCAGGAACCGGTCATTCCGGCGCGGATGTACCCGGTAATATTTGTTCGAAAGGTTCTGGGCGCCCAGAAGCTGGAAGACGGCGATATCTGATGCCTTGGCCACCTTCATAAGGCTGTCATCGCTCATGAAACTGTCCAGCCCCGCGTTCACACCGCCAAGGTTGACGCAAGGAACATCCAGCAGGGATTCGGCCACGGCGGGAAACGGCTCAGCCACAAAGCGACCAAACATCTCTGTTCCGCCCAGAAATGCGATATAAGGTTCATTCAAGTCGCGTTCGGGTCCACGTACCTGCAGCCTTGAGCCTGCATAGCAACATGTTCCACCCGAAAGCGTCGAAACGCTTTGGAGTTCGTAACTCATAGTCCCACCAATTTTTCACCCGATACTCACTTTGAGCCTGAAAACTTGCAAATTTCCTAAAGCTCAAATTTGGTTAAAATACCCCTGCGCCAGCCTTGTGCCCCCCCCGAAACGACCGATAAGATCACCCGGCAGGCAGCCAGGGAGCCATCGGCATGGAAGTCAAAAAAATCGGCGTAATCGGAGCGGGACAGATGGGCAACGGCATTGCCCATGTCATGGCAGTTGCGGGTTATGACGTTGTTATCAATGATGTAAATCAGACCGCATTGGATGGCGCTATGAGTGCGATCCAGAAGAACCTGGCCCGGCAGGCCAGTCGCGGCAAGATCAGCGAAGAGGACATGAATGCGGCCCTTGCGCGCATCACTCCGACGCTGGCTCTGCCCGATATCGGGGCCACCGATCTGGTCATCGAAGCGGCAACCGAGCGTGAAACCATCAAGCAGGCGATCTTTGAAGATCTGCAACCGCATCTGCAGCCGCATACGATTCTCACCTCGAACACCTCGTCTATCTCGATCACCCGTCTGGCGAGTCGCACCGACCGCCCCGAACGTTTCATGGGCTTCCACTTCATGAACCCGGTGCCAGTGATGCAGCTGGTCGAATTGATCCGCGGTATTGCCACCGACGAGGAGACCTTCACGGCATGTCAGACCGTGGTGGAGCGTCTGGGCAAGACCGCCGCCAGCGCCGAAGATTTCCCCGCCTTCATCGTCAACCGGATCCTGATGCCGATGATCAACGAAGCCGTCTACACCCTCTATGAAGGGGTTGGGTCGGTGAAATCCATCGACGAATCGATGAAGCTGGGCGCCAACCATCCGATGGGGCCGCTGGAACTGGCAGACTTCATCGGCCTGGACACCTGTCTTGCCATCATGAACGTGCTGCACGACGGGCTGGCCGACACCAAATACCGCCCCTGCCCGCTGCTGACCAAATATGTCGAGGCTGGCTGGCTGGGCCGCAAGACACAGCGCGGGTTCTATGACTATCGCGGGGAAACGCCGGTTCCGACGCGCTGATCACCGGGCTTTACAGACTGCTGCGGCGACGGCCCTATCCAAGGGCCTGCCCCGCAGCGGTCAAGCCGCTGCAGCGCGTCCTGTAGCGCATCCATCAATGCAGAAAGCGGATTACTTGTCGTCAGTCGGAGTTTTACTGCCCAGCGACAGGGTATGCTCTCGCAGCCAAGCCATGAAGCCGCGCGGATCGCTGTGCAGCCGTTCCATCTGCGCATCCGTCAGCGGCTCTCCGACCACCGGCGCCTGCGGCTTGTTGCAGGAGCGCACGATTTCATGCAGCAGCAGCCCCTGACGCAGGATCGGAGAGATCCGGCAGGCGATCTGATACCAGCGCGAATTCGACCCCGGGAAGAAGATCGGAACCACACGCGCGCCAGAACGGCGGATCAGCTGCGCGGTGAACACGTTCCACTCCTGCTCGATAGCAGGGCCAAACCAGCTGTCCGACGACATCACCACACCCGAGGGGAACAGCGCCACAACGCCGCCTTCCTTCAAATGGGCCATGGTCTTGGCTCGCATTTCCACCATCTTGCGCTGTGCTTCAGGGTCATGGGGGAACGGCACCGGGATCATAAAGGAGGTCGCCGCCTCATCAAGCCCCGTCAAGACCGAGCGCGTCAGAATTCGGTAATCAAGCCGGATGCGACCAATCAGGTCAGCAAAGATCATGCCATCGACCATTCCGTGCGGGTGGTTCGCCACGATCACAACCGGACCTTCGGCGGGAATGTTGCGGATCTGCTCTTCGGGCGTAAGCAGATCGATCCCCATCACGTTCAACGCGCCGCGCCAGAATTTCTGGCCGCGGTACTGGGCGTTCTGCTTTTCGAACTTCTTGACCATGCGCAGAATGGTCAGCTTGCCGGTGAACCATTCGATGGCGCGGATGGCAAGCGAGGTCCAGCGGTCGTCAAAGGAATTGGCATAGGTCAGGGTGCGCCGGTCATAGACCTCGCCCGTCTCCGACTCTGCCTTCAGGCCGCCGTCATGGTCATGCGCCGTATCCGCCACTTTGCCCTTCCCGTCTTCCACAGGTGCTTGTGCCCTTCAGTATCCTTCGCCGAATTTGTCGGCGACAAGAGCCTCTAAAGCCTCTGCCAGAGCCTCTGCGTCCGGCCCCGAAGTATCGACGTCAATAGTCGTTCCTTTCGAGGCTGCCAACATCAAAAGCCCCATGATACTGTCGCCGGAAGCTGACAGACCGTCCTTTGAAACCTCAGCCGTGGCATCAAAGCCTTCGACCACTTCGACCAGCTTTGCGGAGGCACGCGCATGCAGGCCTTTTTCATTTATGATCTTCAGCGTTTTAACTGCCATTGAAGTGTCTTACTCCCCTGCGGGGTTAATGTTCTGCGAGTTGATATACTTGCGCCCCGCCTCCATCGCCTGGCGCACGGCATCGGCAACAGGCAAATGGCGGGATTTTGCCAGCTTGATCAGCATCGGAAGATTGGCACCGTAAAGGATGCGCCGATCCGTGGGCGCACAGGCCCGTAGGCTGAGATTGGACGGAGAGCCACCAAACAGGTCTGTAACGATCACAACGCCATCGCCGGTATCCACATCGTCGGCGGCAATACAGATTTCGCGCTGTTTGTCGTCACGGTCATCGTCAGGCGCAATGGTAATCGCACGCAGGTTCGGCTGCTCGCCAACCACATGCTCAACGGCGGCCAGATACTCTCTGGCCAGCCCCCCATGCGCGACAATAACAATCCCGATCAACCCGGCCTCTCCGTTCCGCTGTTAGCGCTGCAGCTCGCGATGTCTAATTGACACCTGCTGCCCGTCTTCCGCAAGGGTCTTAGCCAGGGTTTCTGCCAGGGTCACCGAACGATGTTGCCCACCGGTACAGCCAAAGGCGATGGAGAGATGCGATTTCCCTTCGTTGCGAAAGGCGGGCAACAAAAACCGTACCATATCCACCACCCGCGCCATGAACCCGTCATACAGCGGGTCCTGTTTCACATAGTCCTGAACCGCAGCGTCGCGGCCATTCAGCGACCGCAGTGCCTCTTCCCAATAGGGGTTCGCCAGAAACCGGCAATCAAAGACCAGATCGACGCTACGCGGCACACCGCGTTTGTAGGAAAAACTTTGTACGGACAGGGCCAGCGACCGCCCATCCGGCGCGAACCAATGTTCAATCTCGGCCTTCAGCTGGTGCACATTCATTTCAGAGGTGTCGAGCAGCATATCCGCGCGTTCGCGAATTGGCGCCATCAGGTCCTGCTCCCGCGCCACGCCAACCTCGGGCGTTTCTGCCGGGGCCAGTGGGTGCCTGCGCCGTGTTTCCGAATAACGCCGCAGCAGGACGCCGGGGCGGGCATCCAGATAGAGAACCGTCAGTTCGGCGTCCTGCCGCGCCGCCAGCATTTCAATCATGTCGAGAAGGGCACCCGGCGCAAAATCCCGATTGCGGCTGTCCAGCCCCAGCGCCATTGGCGCGCTCACCCCTGCCGCCTCGATCAGGATCGGCAGCAGCCGCAGCGGCAAGTTGTCAATCGCCTCGAACCCCAGATCCTCCAGCACATTGATCGCCGTGGTGCGCCCAGCGCCGGACGGACCGGTGACCAGAACGATCGGCTGTGCATCGGGATCGACGTCAGGCATCAGGGTTCAGGGCTCCACATTTCAAATACTGCAACAGGGCTGGAGCGAAATGCGTTGCCTCCACGCGGTGTATCACTGGAAGATCCAGCCCCAGAATCGTTTCGGCAGACTGGGCCGGAAGCCGCCCGTCTGCAAGCCGGTCCAAGTCCACAATGGCACAGACAGCCGCCTGAGCGGTGTTTTCCGCGTGCAGGATGCCCAGACCGCGCGCTTCGATCAGGCCTGCGGTTGTCTTGGGTGGCCGCGCCACGACGGATCCATCATTAAGCGTGAGCAAAACCCGGTCGTCCGCGACCAGCTGCGCTCCATAGGCCATCAAATGCAGGGCCAGCGCCGATTTCCCACTGCCGGAAGCCCCCCGGATCAGGAGGCCCCGCCCGTCAAGCGCTACACAGGAGGCATGTATACAGTGGCTGAGGTCCTGCACCATCACAGGACCATCACAAGAGGATCACACCGGCAGGCCGACCACAAACCGCGCACCCAGCGGTTCAGAGGTGATGTCGGCTTCGGTCGGGCGGATATTCTCGGCCCAGATCACACCACCATGCGCTTCGACGATCTGCTTTGAAATCGCCAGTCCAAGGCCGGAGTTATTGCCAAAATGCTCTTCCGGGCGCTGTGAGTAGAAGCGTTTAAAAATGTTCGATAGCGCCTGTTCGGGAATGCCCGGACCGGTGTCCTCGACCACAATCAGCACCCGATTGGCCCGGCGTCGCGCCCAGACACGGATCGCATCGCCGTCCTCGCAAAAGGAAATCGCATTGGTGATCAGGTTGACGAACACCTGCGCCAGACGCGCCTCAAGTCCCTGAAGCATGATCGGTTGCGGCGGCAAGTCGGCGATATAGTCGATTCCCTTGGAGCGGGCATCTTCGCCAAGGAACTGGTTGAGATTGCCCAGCATACTCAGAAGGTCGAATTCTTCCTCTTCTTCCTTGACCAGTTCGGCATCCAGGCGGGAAGCATTCGAGATATCGCTCACCAGCCGGTCAAGGCGGCGCACGTCGTGTTCGATCACTTCCATAAGCTTCTCCCGTTGGTCTTCGCGCTTTACCATCCGCAAGGTCCCGACTGCAGATTGCAGACTCGCCAAGGGATTCTTGATCTCATGTGCCACATCAGCTGCAAATTGTTCGTTACTATCGATGCGACTGTAGAGCGCTTTTACCATTCCGCGCAGCGCCCGGCTGAGACGACCAATCTCGTCAGGCCGTGCAGAGAGGTCCGGGATACGTACCCGGCCGGGGTGACTTTTTCGCGCATCACGGTCGCGCCCGCTTTCCGCAGCCTCTGCGAGATCGGCAAGAGGATTGGCTATGGTCGAAGCCAGAACCAGGCTGAGACCGACGGACACCAACAGCGCCACGACGAACATCTGCAACACGCGCTCGCGCTCACCACGCACCAGCGCGTCGATTTCCCCGATGGGAGAGGCCAGGGCCACCACTCCGATGACCTGTCCGTTGTGAAGAATCGGGGCTGCCGCCGAGAAGACCGTCCCCCCCCTGGTATCTACGGCAGTATCAACTGTTGCTCCGGCGCCAAGGGTGTGCTCCGCCAACCGGCCCAATTGCGCCTCGAGCGTAAGCCCCGCATCGGCGGTGTTTTCCCCGGATTTGAACACACTGCCCGCCGCCGACCACAGCGCCGACAGCCCGTCGGAGATCAGAGTTTTACCCTTTTGATTTTCATTCAGAGCATTCAGCGCATCCGAGCGCGCAACGCCTGTGACGCTGGCGATCAGGGTGCCACTGGCATCGAATACCATGGCTTCGACCCCGCCCCGCAGGCTGATGCCGGACAGGGTGCCCTCGGCATCAATGCCGTCACCGGTGGCAAAGCTGACGCCGCCCACCGCAGGCAATTCAGCTTCGAACACATTTGCGATCAGGGTTGCTTCGGACACTAGCGCGCCCGCCTTTTGGCGAACCAGGCTCTGGCGCGAGGAGTTAAGGTAGAGAATCCCAGCGACAAGGATGATCAGTGCGATCAGGTTGAAGGTGATGATTTTCCGTGTCAAAGGCGAGCCTTTGAGCGAAAATACCCCGCGGCTGGCCCGGCGCACCTGCATCTCTTCCGTCACGGTTTGCTCTGGAGCGACCCAATCGTCGCCCAGAACCACATCCTCACCGGATGGTGGCGGTGTGCTGCCGGTATCGCGCATATCCCCCTGCCTCCCCAAACCGGATCTGACTCTTACTCTTCGTTGTAGCGGTAACCGATCCCATACAGCGTCTCGATCGCCGCAAAGTCGGAATCCGCGCTGCGCATCTTTTTGCGCAGGCGTTTGATGTGGCTATCGATGGTGCGGTCATCCACATAGACCTGATCGTCATAGGCCACATCCATCAGCTGATCGCGGCTTTTGACGAAACCGGGCCGCTGGGCCAGCGCCTGCAGCAGGAGGAACTCGGTCACGGTGAGCGAGACATCCTTGCCCTTCCAGCTGACCGCATGACGCAGCGGGTCCATACGTAGGTTGCCGCGCTCCATGACCTTGGTCTCTGTAACCGCAGCGCCTTCTACCGCGTCGCCGTTGATTGCTTCCTGGCGCCGCAGCAGGGCACGGATGCGTTCGACCAGCAGGCGTTGCGAAAACGGTTTCTTGACGTAGTCATCCGCCCCCATGCGCAGACCGAGAACCTCGTCGATCTCATCGTCCTTGGAGGTGAGGAAGATCACCGGCATCTGCGATTTCTGCCGCAGACGCTGCAGCAGATCCATGCCGTCCATGCGCGGCATCTTGATGTCCAGCACGGCCATATCCGGAAGCTTCTTGTTAAAAGCATCCAGGGCGGCCTGACCGTCGTTGTAGGTTTCGACCTCGAACCCTTCTGCCTCCAGCGTCATAGCCACCGAAGTCAGGATGTTTCTGTCGTCGTCCACCAAAGCAATCTTTGACATTGAATGCGCCCCTAAATCACTGCTCAGCTTTTCGCTTTTTACATTCCTTAATCGCCCTTCTCAGGCTGCGAATCAATCCCCATTGGCGAATCACGGCACCTTTGGGCCGCAATTAAGGCAAAAATGTCTTAGCACTCACTGAAGAAAGCGCTTCCTTTTGGCGACAAAAAAAATGGTTGCGCTAAACGTTCACTTGATGGCGCTAACTGCGCCAAAGCGTCCTGTTCACCGTGTAAAACGTCATGTTAAGACCCGGCTCACCGGTGTCGCTACCGGTGAATTGCCCCACGGCGCGGCTTTAGATGTATGCGGCTTCAAGCAGCCGCCACAGGAGAAAGAACACATGGCATCAGGACGGGTGAACCCACAATTCCGCCTCGAAGATCAAGGTATCGAGGGTCTGGGCAATGTCCATTACAACCTGATGGAGCCCGCGCTGATCGAAGCGGCGCTGAAACGGGATGAAGGCACACTGGGCAACGGCGGCGCCTTTCTCGTGACCACCGGCAAATTCACCGGTCGCTCCCCCAAGGACAAGCACGTGGTCAAGACCGAAGCGGTTGCAGACACCATCTGGTGGGAAAACAACGCCGAGATGAGCCCCGAAGGTTTCGACGCGCTTTATGCCGACATGCTGGAGCACATGAAGGGTCGCGACTACTTCGTGCAGGATCTGGTTGGCGGTGCGGACCCCGCCCACGCGATCAACGTGCGCATGGTGACCGAACTTGCCTGGCACAGCCTGTTCATCCGCCACCTGCTGCGCCGTCCGGACCGCGAGGATCTGGACGAGTTCATGGCAGATTTCACCATCATCAACTGCCCCAGCTTCCAGGCTGACCCGGCCAAGCACAACTGCCGCAGCGAAACCGTGATCGCGCTGAACTTCGACAAGAAGCTGATCCTGATCGGCGGCACCGAATACGCGGGCGAGAACAAGAAATCGGTCTTCACCCTGCTGAACTACCTGCTGCCCGAAAAAGGCATCATGCCGATGCACTGCTCGGCCAACCACGCCAAGGGCAACCCGGTCGACGCCGCCGTGTTCTTTGGCCTGTCCGGCACAGGCAAGACCACCCTGTCCGCCGACCCCGACCGCGTGCTGATCGGTGATGACGAACATGGCTGGGCCGACAACGGCACCTTCAACTTCGAAGGCGGCTGCTATGCCAAGACCATTAACCTGAACCCCGAGGCAGAGCCGGAAATCTACGCCACCACCGAGAAATTCGGCACCGTGATCGAGAACATGGTCTTCGATCCCGAAACCTTTGAGCTCGACTTCGACGATGACAGCCTGACCGCCAACATGCGCTGCGCCTATCCGCTGGAGTATATCTCCAACGCATCCAGCACCGCCCGCGGTGGTCACCCCAAGAACATCATCATGCTGACCTGCGATGCCTTCGGTGTGCTGCCTCCGATTGCACGTCTGACCCCGGCGCAGGCGATGTATCACTTCCTTTCGGGCTTCACCTCCAAGGTGGCCGGCACCGAGCGCGGCGTGACCGCGCCGGAGCCGACCTTCTCCACCTGCTTTGGCGCGCCCTTCATGCCGCGCCGCCCCGAGGTCTACGGCAACCTGCTGCGTGACAAGATCGCCCAGCATGGCGCAACCTGCTGGCTGGTGAACACTGGCTGGACCGGTGGTGCCTATGGCATCGGTTCGCGGATGCCGATCAAGGCGACCCGCGGCCTGCTGACTGCCGCGCTGGACGGCTCGCTGGCAGAGGTCGAGTTCCGCAAGGACAGCAACTTCGGCTTTGACGTGCCGGTCGCCGTGCCCGGCGTTGCGGAAGTTCTGCTGGACCCGCGCCGCACTTGGGACGATCAGGACGCCTACGACAAGCAGGCCGCCAAACTGGTTCAGATGTTCGCAGACAACTTCGAACAGTATCTGCCCTACATCGACGAAGATGTGAAAGCCGCCGCAATCGGCTAAACTCTTTCGTCAGATCAAACGAAAAACCCGGCCATTGGCCGGGTTTTTTGTATCACTAGAGGTCCGGAGCCTAGATCAGCCCTGCGAAATGCGTCCTTCGACCATGTCGCGGACCTTCACCGCATAGCGATCCGTCATGCCCGAGACGAAATCGCCGAGCGAATGCAGCGCGGTATACTCATCCGTTACCCCGCGCAGGTCCAGATCGACGGCCCGGATCAGTTTCGCCCAATAGCCATGCCGCGCCTTCAGCGCCTCGACGTTCCAGCCGCAGGCCTTCAGATCCTCATAGAGCCCGCTGAAGTGATCCAGCAGCCCATGCAGCACCTGACGCCCCGAAATCTCCAGCTCGGTCTTGCGCCGCGCGGTAAAGATGCGGGCGTTCGAAATTTCTTTCAGCTTGGCAAAGGCGTCCGCCTTGGTGGACACCTCCATCAGCCCATCGCTGAACTCCCCCATCATGATGGCATCATAGTTGGCCATGAAGGCCTCGACCGCGCTTTCGATGGCAGCCCCGATGGCCATGGCTCGCAGCATTCCGACGCGGTCCCGCAGGGGCATCGCCGCATCGCCCGGATGGTTCGCCTTGCCGGTGATATCTTCCAGAATGCCCGCCACCAGATCGCTGTCCAGATCGCCCACCGTGGCGGCATCCTCGATATCCAGAATGCGGTAGCAGATGTCATCCGCCGCCTCGACAAGGAAGGCAAGTGGATGGCGCCGCCAGACCTGCGCCGCTCCCGTGCCGTCCGAGGGCAGGCCCAGCGCCGTTGCAGCCTCGGCGAATAGATCGCGTTCAGACTGGAAGACGCCGAATTTCTTCAGGCCCACGTAATTCCCCAAGGACAGCGCCTTGGCCTCTGCCGTGCAAGGGTATTTGGAAAAGGCCCCAAGGGTCGCATAGGACAGGCGCATGCCGCCTTCGCGCTGGCCCATCTCCAGCCGGGCAACGATACGAAAGCCCTGCGCGTTACCCTCGAATGCTTCGAACTCGGGCCGCACTTCGGCGGGCACTCCGGCAGCAAGGCCGGTGCCGCTGGCGAACTGGCGCGCGAACCACTCGCCGATGCTGTCCTCGCCAGAATGACCAAAGGGCGGGTTGCCGATGTCATGCACCAAACAGGCCGCCTGCACCACGCCTGCCATCACATGCTGCTGCCCTTCGGCCAGACTGCCGCGTTCAACCAGTTTCTGCCCCACCTGAATGCCAAGGGAGCGCCCCACGCTGGAGGTTTCCATGCTGTGGATCATCCGGTGATGCACGTGGTCATGGGAATGAAGCGGATGCACCTGCGTCTTTTGCGCAAGACGGCGAAACGGTTCGGAAAACAGGATCCGGTCGTAATCCTGCAAATAGGCGGGGCGGCCCGGCTTTTCCTCAAAATCGGGTCGGCACAAACGCCCCGGGTTCAACAACCTGTCCCATTTCATCGCCATGTGCTGCACTCCTGCCCTGTGCCTCTTTGGCATGGGTTAAACGGAAACTGGTGCGGAAATGCAATCACCTCAGCGCGGAGAGATACCCGTCTTCTCCAGCTTGTGCTCGGGCTCCACGTGGATGTTCACCTTTGCCTCTGGCAACTCGGCCCGGATCGCGTCCTCTACCCGGTCGCAGATGTCATGGGCCGCACGCACCGTCATCATGCCCGCAACCACCATATGAAATTCCACGAACAAAGCTGTGCCCGCCCGGCGCGTCTTTAGCCCGTGCACCTGCAGGGCACCTTCTGCAGAGCGGTGGATGATTTCCTCGATCTCCTCCCGCTCGTCCGGCGGAGCAGCCGAATCCATCAAGCCGTTGACCGAGGAGGCCACCACTCCATAGCCCTCGCGCAAGATGTTGACCGCCACGATCAGAGCCAGCGCCGGATCCAGCCAGCTCCACCCTGTCCACAGTGCCAGACCAAGGCCGAACAGAACCCCAACCGACGTCCAGACATCACTCATCAGGTGACGCCCGCCTGCCACCAGAGCCGGAGACCGCAACGCCCCGCCCCGCCCGATCAGCAGGCGCGCCCAGAGCAGGTTGGCCACCATCGCGACAGCGTTGATCCAAAGACCTGCCATTCCCCAATCAGCGGGCGCGATAGGCCGCATTAATGCATAGATCGATTGCTCAAGGATCAGGAAGGCAGCGATGATGATCATGATGCCTTCGGCAACGGCCGAAAAATATTCCGCCTTGTGGTGCCCGAACGGGTGGCCGGCATCCGCAGGACGGCTTGCATAGCGCACCGCGAGCCACGCCAAGAATGCACCGCCCACATTCACCAGGGACTCAAGAGCATCGGAAAATAGCGCAATGGACCCGGTGACCCACCAGGCGACAAGCTTGAGCGCCAGAACAATCAAGGAGATCGCGATGGATCCAAGCGCAAGCTGGCTTGCATTCAGACGGTTGCCCATGTCGGTCTTCCTGCCCCTGCTTGTAGTCTTCAGGCCCGGATCTGTCTAATCAACGGATACTGATCACAGCATCAGCGCGCGGCGGAGCAAATTCAACCCCGCAACCAGCAGGACGAACAGCGTCAGACGGCGGAAGGCAACCTGATCGCTACGATCATGCAGACGTCCGCCGATCCACATGCCCATCACCGCAGGCAGGATCAGTGCCACCGAAAACGGCGCGGTTTCAGCCCGCATGACACCCGAGCCGATGTGCCCCGCCAACAGGGCGACCGCCCCCATGCCGTAGATCACGCCCTGCACACGGATTTGCTCGCTCTTTTCCGTGCCAAGGGCGGTCAGATAGGCCACCGTCGGCGGCCCCCAGATGCCCGACATGCCGCCGATCAGCCCGGCAAAGCCGCCCACCAGCACTTCGGACCGGGGCGTGGGCCTGGCGAGTGTCAGCTGCTTGCCCATCAGCTGTGTCAGGGCGAACAGGGACACCGGAACGCCGATGATCAGCAGCATCACCTGCTGCGGCAGAACCCGCACCAGCTGGGCACTGGTCAGAAGAAACACCAGCCCCACCAGAAGGAACAGCCGGAAGCGTTTCAAGGACTGAACCGCTGCGGCAAAGCCGTGACGAAAGGCTTGCATTCCGTTGGTCACAACCGTCGGCAGGATCAGCCCGGCCAAGGCGATTTCCGGCGGCATGAACATGCTGAGACCAGAGACGAGAATCATCGGCATGGCAAAACCAACCATCCCTTTGACCGTGCCCGCGACCAGCGCAACAGCAAAGGCCGCCGCCAGTTCAGACGGTGTGAAAGCGGAAAAAAGACTTGTCATGCCTCTTCATAGCGATAGGTCCAGACCGCTGCACCAGAAAAATAAAGACGAAATTTTTGGTCGATATGCCGCATCGCGGCGTATTTTTATTGCGCTGCACATGCGAAATGTTTACCACCAAGCGACCGAAGAAGGATGTGACTCATGGCCCACGACGGACAGGACTTGCAAATGAAGCCGACTGTACTCCCCGACCTGCTCTCGCTGACCGCAGCGACGCTTGGCCCGCTTGACCAACTGCTGGAGGCCGCCCGCAGCGCGGTCCGTGATCTGGTCACAGCCGATGGCCGCGTTTCCGGCGCACTGGTAGAGCAGCACCAGACCGCCGCCCACGGGCTGTCCTGGCTTGCCACCTACGTCTACAGCCTGCGCCAGATGCAGAACTGGGCGGGCCGGATGCAATCCGAGGGCAAGTTCAACGAAATGGAGCAGCTGATCCACCAGATCGCCTTTGGCGAATACCTGGCGCAGATGCGCGGCGGCATCCAGATGAACCAGGGCGAGATCATTCGCTTGAACGATCTGGGACTGGACGCCTCGGCCCAAAGCCTGCTGGACAGCGCAGAAATCACAACCCTGTGCCAGGCTGGCAACTCCGCTGCCGCCCGCACCCGTCTGGTCGAACTGATGCAGGAGCAGGCTGGGTCTGTCATGTTCGGCGCCTCCGGCCTTGATGAAGAACTGGAGATGATCCGCGACCAGTTCCGTCGCTACGCGCTGGAAAAGGTCGAGCCCTTTGCTCACGAATGGCACCTCAAGGATGAGTTGATCCCGATCGAGATTATCAACGAGTTGGCCGAGATGGGCGTCTTTGGCCTGACCATCCCCGAGGAATTTGGCGGCTTTGGCCTCTCCAAGGCGTCGATGTGCGTGGTCTCCGAAGAGCTGTCGCGCGGCTATATCGGCGTTGGCAGCCTTGGCACCCGCTCTGAAATCGCGGCCGAGCTGATCATCGCTGGCGGCACGGATGAGCAGAAAGCGAACTGGCTGCCCAAGATCGCCAGCGCCGAAATCCTGCCAACCGCCGTCTTTACCGAGCCAAACACCGGCTCCGACCTTGGCTCTCTGCGGACCCGTGCGGTGAAGAATGCCGATGGCGATTACGAGATCACCGGCAACAAGACCTGGATCACCCATGCGGCGCGCACCCATGTGATGACCCTCCTGGCCCGCACCAACCCCGACACCACCGATCACCGCGGCCTGTCGATGTTCCTGGCGGAAAAAACGCCCGGCACCGATGAAAACCCCTTCCCCACCGAAGGCATGACCGGCGGCGAGATCGAGGTGCTGGGCTATCGCGGCATGAAGGAATACGAGCTGGGCTTTGACGGTTTCAAGGTCAAGGGCGAGAACCTTCTGGGCGGCGAAGAGGGCAAGGGCTTCAAACAGCTGATGGAGACCTTTGAAAGCGCCCGCATCCAGACCGCCGCCCGCGCCATTGGCGTGGCGCAATCGGCGCTGGACATCGCGATGCAATATGCACAGGACCGCAAGCAATTCGGCAAATCCCTGATCAACTTCCCGCGTGTATCGTCGAAACTGGCGATGATGGCGGTGGAAATCATGGTCGCCCGTCAGCTCACCTATTTCTCGGCCTGGGAAAAGGACAACGGTCATCGCTGCGACCTTGAGGCCGGCATGGCGAAACTCTTGGGCGCCCGCGTCGCCTGGGCGGCAGCGGACAACGGTTTGCAGATCCACGGCGGCAACGGCTTTGCGCTGGAGTACAAGATCTCCCGCGTGCTGTGTGACGCCCGGATCCTGAACATTTTCGAAGGGGCCGCCGAAATTCAGGCGCAGGTCATTGCCCGCCGACTGCTGGCCTGACCCCTTCACACCTATCACTCCCCGGGGACATCCCCGACTGGCCCGGCCTTGTGCCGGGCCTCTTTTTTTATTGAGGTAACGGCTCCCGGCAGACGGTGTTCCTCTGGATCACCGCCGCATGGCCCCCATGAAGTGAACCATTTGGTTACCGGTCGGCGCTGGTGTCCCACGGCAATCTGTCCTACCACGCGACGAACCTAATCCCCCGTCGGTTGAAGACCCGCAAAAATTGACCGCGGATTGCTGCTCTGATTGAATACGAAGAAGGCTGCCCTATGCCCGTTTCCCATTTCACAAAAATGATTTCGTGGCCCGCCCGTCTGGCACCGGTCCTATTAGTCGCTCTGACCGCCTGCGCCGGGGACGAAACCCTGTCGGCCTATGGTGCAGCGGGCAAGACATGGCGGCTGAGCCAGATTGATGGCGCGCCCTTCAGCGCCGCCGCGACGCTGGAATTCCCCGCCCCCGGCAAGATCGCGGGACAGGCGCCCTGCAACGCTTACCGCGCTGAAACCACCGCACCCTACCCTTGGTTCGATACCACAGGCCTTTCATCGACCCGCAAGGTTTGCCCCGAATTGCTGGAAGAAACCCGTTTCCTGGAGGCGCTGCAAACCATGGGCGAGGCCGAAGTCACCGGCGACGTGCTGATCCTGCGCAATGGGTCAGGCCGCGAGATGCTGTTCAGGGCCGACGGCTGATCAGATCCACCAGCCGCCCGCGCGTCTCGGGCAGCGGGCGGTTGCCCAAAGCGGGCGCCAGATGGCTTTCGAGGAAATAACCAGTGGTGCGCAGGGCAATCGCGATCTCGGGATCCTCTGCCGCCCCCTGCCCCAAAAGCACCGGTGGCAGCGGCAACAAACGGTCCGCCCAATCCCCTGCCCCCGCCGCCGACACCGCGCGCCCGGTTTTGGGCGAGACATAGACCAGCCCCTCCTCTGCCCCGGTGACGGCGCAGGCCGTCAGATCCAGGCCAAAGCCCATCTCCTCCAGTAGCGCCAACTCCCAATGCAGATAGGCCAGCGGCCAGAGGTCTTCTTGTTCGAGAAGATCCAAGAGTTGTTCGGTGCGCGCGTATAGCGCCGGGTAGGCTTCGCGTTCCGGCAGACAAAAGGACAGAAGCGCTGTCACCGCATTGAGGCCCGCGAGAGCCAACCGCCCGGACAGGGCCGCCGCCGCGCGGCTGCGCAGGGGTTCCGCCTGATAGCTGCCCAGATGCTCTTCGAGGCGCGCACGCCAAGTCAGGTCCAGCTGCGCCCCCGGTTGCAGGATCGGCGCCATCCGCCGCCCGGCGCCACCACGCACGACCCCGGCATGGCGCCCGTGCCCTTCGGTAAAGACATCGATGATGGCGGCGCTTTCCCCGTGGCGGCGCACGGTCAGCAATATGCCGTGGTCACGCCAGTCCATCGCCTACTCCAGCCCCGGTTCATCCAGCAGGTGACGCCCCTGCCGGTCCTCGACCTCGATCACCCAGAGGTCAGGGTCAAACTCGCCCTGCCGCCGGACCGAAGCATCGACATCAGTCTCTGGCCCTTCGGCCAGTAGAACCCACTTACGGTCACCGCTCATCAGATCGTAAGAGCGGTGAAAGGCCTGCGCCTGCCCATCAAGCGTGTTCAGCTTGACCAGAACCGCGCCAGCGGTGTCATCGCCATGCGCGGTCACAAAGGCCGGAATATCAGAAAACCGAAGCCGAGCCAGATAGGCATCGACCCAAAAGCGCGCGGCCAGACGGCTCATGCGTTTCCGTCTTTGAAATCAAGTCCCATCTCCGAATAGCGTTCGGATTCTTCAAGCCAGTTCGGGCGGACCTTGACCTGCAGGAACAGATGCACCTTGCGGTCCAGGAACTCTTCCAACTCAGCGCGGGCGGCCTGACTGACGGCCTTGATGGTTTCGCCGCGCTTGCCCAGAACGATGCCCTTGTGACCATCGCGAACCACATAAATGATCTGGTCGATCTTGGCGGAGCCATCCTTGCGCTCTTCCCAGTTCTCGGTCTCGACGGTCAACTGGTAGGGCAGTTCCTGATGCAAGCGGAGCGTCAGTTTCTCGCGGGTCATCTCTGCCGCGATCATGCGCATGGGCAGATCAGCGATCTGATCCTCAGGGTAAAGCCACGGCCCCTCGGGGACCTGCTCTGCCAACCAGTGACGTAGATCCTCGACCCCGTGGCCGCGTTCGGCGGAAATCAGGAAGGTTTCGGAGAATTCATAGGCGTCGTTCAGTTTCTTCGTCAGCGCCAGAAGCTCCTCGGCCTGCACCTTGTCGATCTTGTTGATCGCCAGCGCCACCGTGCGGCCCTTACCGATCTCCGACAGCCCTTCAAGGATGCGCTCCACGCCTTCGGTAACGCCGCGATGGGCCTCGATCAGCAGCACCACGACATCCGCATCCGCTGCGCCGCCCCAGGCGGCCGCTACCATGGCGCGGTCCAGTCGGCGGCGCGGTTTGAACAGGCCGGGCGTGTCGACAAACACCAGCTGGCTGTCGCCCTCCATCGCCACGCCCCGGATCCGGGCGCGGGTGGTCTGTACCTTGTGGGTCACGATCGAGACCTTGGCCCCCACCATGCGGTTCAAAAGGGTGGATTTGCCTGCGTTCGGCTCTCCGATCAGGGCAATGAACCCGGCGCGTGTGGTCATGTGTCTTGCTCCAATCGTGTCAAAAGCGCCTTGGCAGCGGCCTGTTCAGCCTGCCGTTTCGACCCGGCGCTGGCCTGTTCCTCAGTCCCGTCATCCAGTCGGACCGCGATGGTAAAGATCGGCTGATGATCCGGACCTTCGCGGGCAACCTGCACATAGGCCGGCGGGTTCTGACGGCGCGCCTGCACATATTCTTGCAAAGCGGTCTTCGGGTCGCGGGCGTCGTCCTCGACCTTGCCGATACGCGATCCCCACAGTCGCAGGATCATCTCCTGCGCTGCTTCGAACCCGGCGTCCTTGTAGACGGCGGCGATTACCGCCTCCATCGCATCGCCCAGCAGGGCCTCCTTGCGGCGCCCGCCGGACATCATTTCAGACCGGCCCAGTTTCAAGACGGACCCAAGGTCGATCTCGCGGGCGACATCGGCGCAGGCTTCCTTGCGCACCAGCGCGTTAAAGCGCGGCGCCAGCTGGCCTTCGGTCGCGGTCTTGTCATGTTCCAACAGCGCGGTGGACATCACGAGGCCCAGCACCCGGTCGCCCAGGAATTCCAGCCGCTGGTTGTCCTTGCGGTTCGGCGAAGACACCGAAGCATGGGTCAGCGCGCGCAGCAATAGTTCGGGCCGGGCAAAGCTGTGCCCGATCCGATCCTCAAATGCCCGCATGTCTTTAGACAGTTTCACTCGATCCCCTTGAAGAAACGATCACCACGCCAGGTCCAGAAATACAGCATCGAGCGCCCGGCAGAAGAGAACATGATGCGATCCGCGCGCCCGATCAGGTTTTCAAACGGTACGAAGCCGACACCTCCGGCAGATTGCGGCAGGCGGCTATCGCTGGAATTGTCGCGGTTGTCGCCCATGAAGAAATAATGGCCTTCGGGTACCTGATAAACGCCCGTGTGATCCATGCCCTGATTGGCGATATTCAGGATTACATGCTCCACCCCACCCGGCAAGGTTTCGATCTGCCGTGATTTGGCACAGGTCGCGCCCTCACCCACCGGTGCGTTCTCGCAGCGCGGGTAAGAGCCGATCGGCCCCTGACGCTCCATCAGCTCCTCGAAATCGCCTGCGTCCTGCAGCGCGACAGCAGTGCCATTGATCTGCAGAACGCCATTGGTCACCTGAATACGGTCGCCGGGCAGGCCGATCAGTCGCTTGATGAAATCGGTGCCCGTCACCGGATGCCGGAAGACGACGACATCACCGCGCTCGGGCTCACTACCCAGAATGCGGGTGTTTTCCCCGTCCAGAAAGCCGCAGATGTCACTGGCATCGACGTCGATCCCGATACTGCCCAGCCGTACGCTGGGGCAGGAAGCATAGGAGTAACCGTACGCCATCTTGTTCACGAACAGGAAATCACCAATCAGCAGCGTCTCCTTCATCGAACCCGAAGGGATCCAGAACGGCTGAAAGAACAACGTCCGGAACACGCCGGCAATCAGCAGCGCGTAGACAATGGTCTTTATCGTCTCAAGGATCGAGTGTCCGGCATGGGATTTGGCCGTCATCAGGCTCTCCGGTGTTGTAGGTTGGGTCGGGGGCTACATGCGGCCCGGCTGGGTCTAAGTCAAGCATCCCCGCCGGATTCCCCCGCTGCGTCAGCAAAGGGTCGCGCTTCGATCATCACGATGGCCTGCGCCCAGGGGTGATCATCGGTCAGGGTGACATGGATATGCGCCTCGTGGCCCGGCGGGGTCATCTTGGCGAGTCTGTCCGCAGCCCAGCCGGTCACATGCATGACGGGCTGGCCGGTGCGCAGGTTGCTGACGGACATGTCTTTCCAGGCGATGCCCATGCGCAGCCCGGTTCCCAGCGCCTTGGAACACGCCTCCTTGGCCGCCCAGCGTTTTGCATAGGTGCCCGCCACATCACGGCGACGCTCGGACTTGCGCTGTTCGACCTCGGTAAAGACCCGGTTGCGGAACCGGTCGCCAAAACGGTCCAGCGTGCGCTGGATGCGGTCGATATTTGCCAGATCGGTCCCGATGCCAAGGATCATGAAGCACCCATGGCGGTCAGTCCCGCCCTTCTTTCTTGCGGATCGCGGTCAGTTGGGATTTCGCACCCATGCCGGAAAAGAACCGCACCAGCACAAGCCCCAGCGCCGCCTGCAGCAGCGCTCCCCCAAACAGGACGCTGGCGCCGACCGGATCGCTCATCATCTGGCGCAGCGGCGGCATGATGAGGCTGAGAAGCACCACGAAAATCAGGCTCAGCCCAAGGATCATCAGCGCCGCAGCCTTTGCAAACCGCCACAGGACGGCGCTTTCCGGCACCGCACGTTCTGCCTTGGCGTATCGTTGCCCTTCGACCATCGCCGCAACGATGGCAGGAATGATGCTCATCCCGCCATTGGCAATGTTATGACCCAAAAGGACCTGCACGGCATAGACAACCGCGATCACCCCTAGAGCCGTAGCCACATAGACCAGCGTAAAGCGTTTGAGGTTCATGCCTCCGCCCCGCTGCGCGCGGCATCCATCCGGCGGCGCATTTCCGCGATGGCTGCAGGCAGCCCCACGAACAGGGCTTCGCCGATCAGGAAATGACCGATGTTCAGCTCCATGACCTGCGGAAGGGCGGCGATGGGACCAACGCTGTCGTAGGTCAGACCGTGTCCGACATGGACCTCCAGCCCCAGATCATGCGCATAGGCGGCCATTTCGGTGATCTTCGCCAGTTCGGCGTCACGCTCGTCCCAGCGACCTTCGGCCCAGGCATCTGCATAGGCACCTGCGTGCAGTTCGATCACCGGCGCGCCGATGCGGTGGCTGGCTTCGACCTGGGCTTTATCGGCAGCGATGAACATCGACACCCGGCTGCCCGCCTCGCGCAGGGGGGTGATGTATTCTGCCAGCGCATTGTCATTCCCGGCCACGTCCAGCCCGCCCTCGGTGGTGCGCTCTTCGCGCTTCTCCGGCACCAGGCAAACCGCATGGGGCTTGTGACGCAGGGCGATGGCCTGCATTTCTTCAGTGGCAGCCATTTCAAAATTCAGCGGCGCCTGCAGCACCTGCATCATGCCTTCGATGTCGCTATCGATGATATGGCGGCGATCTTCGCGCAGGTGTGCAGTGATCCCGTCGGCGCCTGCGTTCTGCGCCAGCAGAGCGGCGCGCACCGGATCCGGGTTGTCACCGCCGCGGGCGTTGCGCACGGTGGCCACGTGGTCGATGTTGACGCCCAGCCTCAACCTGTTCTGTGCCTTGTTCTCTGCCATGGTCCTCGGTCCTGAAAGGAATGTCCTGCGCCAGAGACTAGACAGGCAAACTCTGGGGGCAACCCCGATTTTCCATCCTGTTTAGGGAAACCACTGCGGTCTAATCCGCGCGGCGTTTCACACGCGCACCCAGCGATGACTTGAGGCTGGTTTTCAACCCCTTCTTCGCCGGAGGTTCTGTGCTTTCCGCACCTTCCAGCGCGGCGCGGCGTTTGATCTCTTCAAACTTGGCCTTGATCTTGGCCCGGCGGCGCTGCTGATAGGCCCGGATCAGCGGCAGGCTGACCATATAGCAAACCGTGGCGCAGATGATGCCCGGAATGATGCCGCCGATCATATAGGGATAGAACACCTCGTTGTAGAACACCTGCAACCCGTGCCAATCCGCCGGGCGGTCACTGTAGAGGGCAAAGAGGTTGTTCTTCAGATCGTCACCGGCAGCGAAAAATTTGCCCACCAGAGACTTGTCCACTTCCTCGTCAAAATGGGTGCCCAGCAGCCAGTGGCCGGTCTGCAGCGAGGCCACCCCGATCGGCACATAGGTCAGAGGGTTGCCGAAGAAGGTCGAGCTGAGCGCCGCAAGGATATTGCCATTCATCACCCGCGCGATGATCGCCGCCACAACGAAATGCATCCCGTAGAACGGTGTGAAGGTGGTAAAGACCCCAGCCCAGATGCCGCGGGCAATGCGTTCAGGCGAATCGGGAAGCCTGCGGACGCGGTGCTTGACGTAGTGAAACGCCCGGGTCCAGCCGCCCCGAGGCCAGAAAAAATCCGCAACCGCACGAAGGGGCGGACGTCTGTCCCGGCGCCTGAATACCAACGGTCTGCGTCCTTCCCGGTTCCAGCCGAACCATTATCCCGGAATTGTGTGCTTTACCGGTTTTTCCCTGAACCGCACCACTTCGGCGACATGACTTTCCGCCTCCAACGTCAACATGAGGGAATGGAGCTGTTCCACATCCCGCAGCTCGACATTGATCATAAGCCGGTAAAAGTCTGGTTTCCGATCAACAAATTCCAGGTCCGAAATATTGGCCTTCTTCTCACCAATCAATGTACAAATCCGCCCCAGCACGCCTGCATCGTTGCCGACGATCATCTCAAGCGTGGTGTTATAGACGGCCGGGTGGGTGCCGCTATGCCAATGCACATCGACCCAGCGCTCCGGCTGCTCTTCAAATTCGCCCAGCCGGTCACAATCGGCCGCATGCACGACTACGCCTTGGCCGCGGTAGGTGATGCCAATGATCCGCTCGCCAGGCAGGGGCTGGCAGCATGGCGCGCGTTCAAAGCTTTGCCCCGGCTCCAGACCGATCACCGCGCGGCGTGGCGAGATTTCCTCGCTCTCGTGGGCGGTCAGCTCGGGGTAGACCGCCTGAACGACATCATGGGCCACGATCTCTGCCGCGCCCAGACGGGCAAGCAGTTCATCGACAGTACCGACGCGCAGCGCCCGGGCCGCTGTTTCCAGCGCCTTGTCTGTTGCCTTGCGGTTCACATGCTCAAAGGCCGAGCGCGCCAATTCGTGGCCCAGCTTGACGAAGCGCGCCCGGTCCGCTTCGCGCAGCGAGCGGCGGATGGCGGTGCGGGCCTTGCCGGTGGTGGCGATTTCCAGCCAGCTGACCTGCGGCGTCTGCCCTTCGGCGGTGATCACCTCGACCGACTGGCCATTGCGCAGCCGCGACCACAGCGGCACCCGGATGCCATCCACCTTGGCGCCGACGCAAGCATGGCCGATACGAGTGTGGATTGCATAAGCGAAGTCGATCGGCGTCGCGCCCTTGGGCAGCTTGATCACGTCCCCCTTGGGGGTGAAGCAGAAGACCTGGTCGGAATACATCTCCAGCTTGACGGCTTCGAGGAATTCATCGTGATCCTCCTCGGCGTCGAACTGTTCGGTGAGCGAGGAAATCCATTTCGCCGGATCCACCGCAAATGGGTTTTCCGAGCGCACGCCATCGCGATAGGACCAATGCGCGGCAACGCCGGTTTCGGCCACATCGTGCATCTGGCGGGTGCGGATCTGCACCTCGACACGCTTGCCGTCACGGCCAGACACCGTGGTGTGGATCGAACGATACCCGTTGGATTTCGGCTGACTGATGTAATCCTTGAACCGGCCCGGAACCGCACGCCAGCGCTGGTGAATGGCGCCCAGCGCGCGATAGCTGTCTTCCTCGGACTGGGTGATCACGCGGAAGCCATAGATGTCGGAGAGGCGCGAGAACCCCTGATCCTTGGCCTGCATCTTGCGCCAGATCGAATAGGGCTTCTTGGCGCGACCAAAGACTTCGGCTTCAATGCCTGCCTTTTCCAACTCGGCGCGCATATCGCCGGTGATCCGGTGGATCACATCGCCGGTTTCCCGCTGCAATGTCACGAAACGGCGGATGATCGACTGGCGGCCTTCGGGGTTCAGCACCCGGAACGCCAGATCCTCAAGCTCTTCGCGCATCCACTGCATACCCATGCGCCCCGCCAGCGGCGCGTAGATATCCATGGTTTCGCGGGCTTTCTGCGCCTGTTTTTCCGGGCGCATCGCCTTGATCGTGCGCATATTGTGCAACCGGTCAGCCAGCTTCACCAGGATCACCCGCAGATCCTTGGACATCGCCATGAACAGCTTGCGGAAGTTTTCCGCCTGCTTGGTTTCTCGGCTCGACAGTTGCAGGTTGGTCAGCTTGGTGACCCCATCAACCAGCATGGCCACCTCATCGCCAAATCGGCGGGCAACCTCGTCATAAGACGCTTTGGTATCTTCGATGGTGTCGTGCAGGAGCGCGGTGATGATGGTCGCATCATCAAGGCGCTGCTCGGTCAGGATCGCTGCGACGGCCACCGGA
This sequence comes from Pseudophaeobacter sp. A-200-2, assembly GCF_041008815.1. NCBI lineage: Bacteria > Pseudomonadati > Pseudomonadota > Alphaproteobacteria > Rhodobacterales > Roseobacteraceae > Pseudophaeobacter > Pseudophaeobacter sp. A-200-2. The sequence goes on from NZ_JAXGFU010000010.1 coordinate 23,400, forward strand.
TGGGTGAAATAGGGTTCCCCCGAGTGGCGGAACTGGCCTTTGTGCATCTCTTCGCCAAAGGCATAGGCTTCGGCAATGCGATCCGCGTTTGTCTTGGGGTTATAGTTGCGGACCAGAGCAATCAGATCTCCGGCGGAAATTTCAGCAGAAGTCATATCCGGTCCGCAGCCTCAGGTAGCAATCTCTGCGCCGCTCAGCCCTGGCTCTGGGCCTCCATCAGCGCACGCAGCAGTTTTTCCTCGGACATATCGTCCTCGGAGGGTTTGTCGTTGTCGGCCCCCATCAGAAGCGCCATCGAATCCTCTTCGGGCTCGTCGACTTCGATCTGGGTCTGGTTGCTTTCGATCAGACGCTCACGCAGCTCGTCGGCGCTCTGGGTCTCTTCTGCGATCTCGCGCAGCGACACGACGGGGTTCTTGTCGTTGTCACGCTCCACGGTGATCGGGGCGCCTGCGGAAATCTCGCGGGCACGATGGGCCGCAAGCATTACCAGCTCAAACCGGTTGGGGACTTTGTCTACGCAATCTTCAACCGTCACGCGGGCCATGGGCGACTCTCCAAAATATTAGTGGGTCCGGAAGGGAGACTTCTACGCCCATATGTTTTTATTGACAAGCGAAGAAAACCCCGAAACGAGTCAATATATCGGGATAACGCTGTCGATATCTGCTTTTGGCAGGGCATCCCGCATCTGGGCGGCTGTTTCTTGCAGCACAGGATGACACCAGTCCGGCGCGATGTCGCACAGCGGCACCAGAACAAAGGCGCGGTCCTGCACCCGCGGATGCGGTAGAATCAGTTGGTGCGGCGTTGCCTCCATCTGCACTTCCAGCGGCAGATCGCGCCAGCGGACATATTCATCCTGACCCGGCAGGACACTGTCTCCTAACGAGATCAGATCGAGATCAAGCGTCCGCATACCCCAGCGCTCTCCGCGCTCGCGGGCATAATGCGCCTCGATCTCGTGCAGCCGGGTCAGCAGTGCCTGCGCAGAAAGGCTTGTTTCGATCTCAACGACAGCATTGGCATAGTCGGGCCCGGCCCCCGCAGGAAAACTGGGCGTCCTGAAAAACCGGGAAACCGCGCGCAAGGAAATTCCCGCACCGGGCAATTCCCCGACGGCCGCCGCAAGGGTGTCTTGCGGCAACAAATCGCGCAGGTTCAGGTTTCCTCCCAGTGCAATCAGTGATTTTGACCGGTTTTCGGTCATTTTGGCCTCGCTTCCGAAAATCCTTCCACTTGCGGCAGATGTCAAATAACTTACATTAAGTCCACCTGTTTCGCCGCTTTTTAGCATTCACTCACGGTACACTGGCGGAATAGTTATATCGGAAGGACAATTTTGATGTTTTACAAAGACGAACGGCTTGCGCTGTTCATCGATGGATCGAATCTATACGCAGCCGCCAAGGCATTGGGTTTTGACATCGATTACAAGCTTTTGCGGCAAGAATTCATGCGTCGCGGCAAGCTTCTGCGGGCCTTTTATTATACGGCACTGCTGGAAAATGACGAGTATTCTCCGATCCGCCCTCTGGTCGACTGGCTGCATTACAATGGCTTCACCATGGTTACAAAGCCAGCCAAGGAATACACTGACAGCATGGGCCGCCGGAAGGTCAAAGGAAACATGGATATCGAACTGACCGTCGATGCCATGGAGCTGGCGCCACGTGTGGACCATATCGTGCTGTTCTCAGGAGATGGCGACTTCCGCCCGCTGATCGCCAGCCTGCAGCGGCAGGGCGTTCGGGTATCGGTGGTGTCGACCATCCGCAGCCAGCCGCCGATGATCTCGGACGAACTGCGCCGTCAGGCCGACAATTTTATCGAGCTGGAAGAGCTCAAGGATGTGATTGGCCGCCCGCCGCGCGAATACCCGAACGAGCAGCGCACCCCCGCAGCGGCCCAGTCCTGACCTCACACAGCTGAATATTGGGGCTGCTCCGCCCTTCAGATATCAAAACAAAAGAAAGGCGCCCAACCACTCGGGGCGCCTTTCTTTGTACTCCTGTCCCTTGTCGGACAAAAACTGCAGGAAACACCGGCCGTTCTCGGCTCCCCCGCCCCCTTCTACCTTCGGGCTTTTATCCTCCGGCAGAACGGGCAGCAGGCGGTGGCCGCCCCAGCCCCTGCGGCAGTGCCGAGCCCGATGGCATATGAACGTTCAAAACCTTTTCAAGCGCAGCAATGGTCACCGGCTTTGACAAGTAGTCATCCATGCCCGCCGCAAGGCATTTATCCGCCTCCCCTTCCAGCGCATTGGCCGTGACGGCAATCACCGGCGTATGACCGCGCCCGTCCCGGGCTTCGGCCGCGCGCAGGGCGGCCGTCAGCTCAAACCCGTCCATCGTCGGCATCTGGCAATCCGTCAGCACAAGGTCAAACTGACCGGTCTCCCAGGCCTCAAGGCATTCCTTGCCGTCCCGGACAATCGTTGCGGAATACCCCAGCAGTTCCAACTGGGATTCAAAAACGGCCTGATTGATCTCGTTGTCCTCAGCCACCAGGATGCGCCCGCCGACATGTCCCGACGCTTCAGAGACGGGGGCGCCCCGCGTCTGGTCCTGCGGCGCCGCCCTACCGGACAGGTAAGCCAGACCGTCCCAGAAATGTTTGGGGATCACCGGCAGGTCCTGAACCGAATACCGTCCCGGGGCGCGAATGCCCGTGACATCGGTCCGGTCGCGGCTCAGGGACAGCAGCTTGACGCCTGGCGCTTCTTCTTCGATCCGGCTGCGCAGCCATTCACTCGTACGATCCTGCTCGGTCGGTGCCGTCAGCACAAAGATCTTGTCGGGTCCCGCCTTGCGCGCGATCGCCATGTACTCATCCCGATTTGCGACCCATTTAATATCGCAATCCGCCGCCAGCGCATAAGAAGACCAGCAGGCCCGATCAGTGCCCTTGGGCAGCATGGCAACGACTTGTTTCCCCGACAGCCGCAGGCATTTGAGCGGGCCGGAGGCATCCGACACCGGCAGCCGCAGAGTAAAAGTCGCCCCGTCTCCCAGAGTACTATCGACCGAGATTTCGCCGCCCATCTTCTCTGCAAGCTGTTTGACGATGGTCAGCCCCAGACCATTGCCCTGGATCATACGCTTGACCACATCCCCGGAGCGTTCAAAGGGCTGAAAGATCGCCTTCTGAACCTCTGCATCCATGCCGATACCATTATCTTCGACGACGAACTCGATCCAGTCGTCCCCCTGCAACTGCACCCGCAAGCTGACCTGGCCGACGGGTTCATCCGACTGCGGTGCCGAAAACTTGATCGCATTTCCGAGCAGATTCAGCAGCACCTGACGCAGACGACCGGCGTCTCCCAGGATAGAATCCGGCAGGTTCGCCTGCACCGACAGGGACAATTCGACCCGTTTCTGATCTGCATGGGCCCGCAGGGTTTCGGCGACGCTTTCGACAACGGGCAACAAACGCATCGGCGCATTCGACAGCTCCATCTTGCCCGCTTCGATTTTCGACACGTCCAGAATATCGTCGATGATCCACAGCAAGGAAGACGACGACTCCTTGATCGCATGCAGGATACGCCGCTGTTCCGGGGAAAGCTCGGTGCTCTCCAGAATTTCGACCATGCCGATGACCCCGTTCATCGGGGTACGGATTTCATGGCTCATCGCGGCCAAAAATTCGCTTTTGGCACGATTGGCCTTGCGCTCTTTCTGATGCGATTTCCACAGTTCCTGACCGTAGGAATCCGTCAGCTGCCCAAAGGCCATCATCTCGATCATGATAATGCCGAAGACGGTCAGCATGATCGGTATCGACAGGTAGGTCCGAGAAAATTCCTCGTCAAAGATCGGAGAGCCAAAGTAATCATAGCCCAGCAGCCGGTACCCGATCCAGGCACACAGAACCGCCACGATCAGCCCGATAATATAGGGCTTTTCCCGCTTCAGAGAGAAGGCCATGAACGGCCCGCCGAGAAGCGCCACGAACATGAACTCGACGCTGCTGGCCGGGTGCAGGTTGAAAACCCCGCCCAGAACCGTGCACAGGCCGGCGACGAACCAGATTAGCCGCGCCGCCATTTTGTGCCGCGTGCGCATCAAATACCAGGCAGCCGCTGAACCGGCGCCGGCGATCAGGGCGATTTCGACGACCGTCAGCTCTCCCATGTAGATGCCAAAACCCATCCACAGAACACTCATCACCACAACAAGATTGGCCGTGGTCCGTACCGTACGGAACCGACGTTCCATACTGTCCTCGACCGCGCGCCATTCAGCGGTGCTGCTGATTTTCTTTGTACTCGCTACGTCCGCCACTCCGGCCCCCAAGACCAAACGCTCGCCCTGTAAAGAGGGTTTCGCGAAAACCGGTGTTTTCAGTCCCGCACTCTAACCGCAGGCAAAGCACTGAAATCACCTTATCCAAAACAGCAGCCTGCCTGCATCAGGTTAACATTCCGTCATTTCTGCGACAATCTACAGTCGTTTTCAGCAGGATGCCCTAGGGTGGCCTGCAACAGGCAGCTGCCTCTGGACCTTGCGGCCGGAAAACCCTACCTCTGCCGTGCAAGGAGATGCGCGACCATGACTTCAGACCTGTCCTCCGGCCAGCAGGCCCAGACCAATCAGCCCGCGAAACCGGCCCTGACCCTTTACCTGGCCGCCCCGCGTGGTTTTTGCGCGGGCGTGGACCGGGCGATCAAGATCGTGGAGATGGCGCTGGAGAAATGGGGCGCACCGGTCTACGTGCGCCATGAGATCGTGCACAACAAATACGTTGTTGATGGGCTGCGCGCCAAAGGCGCCGTCTTTGTCGAGGAACTGGACGAATGCCCGCTCAACCGCCCCGTGATCTTCTCCGCGCATGGGGTTCCGAAATCCGTCCCCGCAGAAGCGGAAAAACGTCAGATGGTCTATGTGGACGCCACTTGCCCGCTGGTGTCCAAGGTCCATATCGAGGCCCAGCGCCACGCCGAGGCGGGCCTGCAGATGATCATGATCGGCCACAAGGGCCACCCAGAGACAATCGGCACCATGGGCCAATTGCCCGAAGGCGAGGTTCTTCTGGTCGAAACCCCCGGTGACGTCGCCTCGGTCGAGGTCCGCGATCCGGACCGGCTCGCCTATGTGACGCAAACCACCTTGTCGGTGGACGACACCAAGGACATCGTTGCAGCGCTTGAGGCGCGGTTTCCCAATATCGTCGGCCCCCACAAGGAAGACATCTGCTATGCCACGACCAACCGCCAGGAAGCGGTAAAGGCCGTGGCGCCAAAATCCGACGCACTGCTGGTGGTCGGCGCGCCCAATTCCTCCAATTCGCGGCGCCTGGTCGAAGTCGGCGCCAAGGCGGGCTGCGCTTATTCCCAGCTTGTGCAGCGGGCCGAGAATATCGACTGGCGCGCCCTCGAAGGGATCCGCAGCATCGCCATCACCGCAGGCGCCTCTGCGCCGGAACTGCTGGTGAACGAGGTCATCGATGCCTTCCGTGCCCGTTTCGATGTCACCGTCGACATCGTGGAAACCGCGGTCGAGCGGGTCGAGTTCAAAGTTCCCCGCGTGCTGCGCGCACCGACCTGAAGCGGACCAGAACCGGGTCGGCCTTTTTTGCAGACGGATCCCAAACACGCGCGACAGATCTGCCGCGTGCCGGGACTCCCCTGAACAGGAGCGGCGTGTTAGCAGTTGATCAACACCACTGCGCCGCAAGGAGGCCCGAGAGATGATTTCAATGCAGTTCCTGATCACCGCCCTTGTGGTTGTCATCGCGCCCGGCACCGGGGTCGTCTACACGCTGGCACTTGGGCTTGGCCAGGGAACGCGGGCTGCCCTCTGGGCGGCGCTTGGCTGTACCTTCGGCATCCTTCCCCATCTGGCAGCTGCAACGTTGGGCCTTGCTGCCGTGCTGCACAGTTCCGCCCTGCTGTTTCAGGTCGTCAAACTGGCAGGGGTTGCCTATCTGCTGTATCTGGCCTGGCAGGCGCTGAAATCCGGCGGCGCCCTGTCGATCACCTCGGACAGCCGCCAGCAATCGGGGCTGCGCATCGCCCGGCGTGGCGCGCTGATCAATATCCTGAACCCGAAACTGTCGGTCTTTTTCCTCGCTCTGCTGCCGCCCTTCCTGTCGGGCATCCCGGAGAGAGCCACCGCCGAGATGACCCTTCTCGGCGCCGTATTCATGGTGCTGACCTTTGTGGTTTTTGTTCTTTATGGCGTCTTTGCCGCCAAGGCCCGCGACTTCGTTCTTGGCTCTGAACGGGTGCTGACTTGGCTGAACCGTGGCTTTGCCGCGATTTTTGCCGCTCTTGCCGTGCGGCTGGCGGCAGAACGGGCATGAACCGTATCCCGCTTGTCCCGCTGGCCCTGGGGCTGGCTGGTCTGATCCCCTTTGTCTGGGGCGCAGCCACGCTGTGGCTGCCCGACCTGCAGGCCTGGGGCAGCAGCCATTTGGGCCCAAGGTTCGTCAGTCCCTATGTACAGCTGTTCTATGGCTCGGTGATACTCAGCTTCATGTCCGGCGTTCTCTGGGGTTTTGCCACAAAGACGAGCGGCGCCAAGGCCGCCGCCGGGTACACCCTGTCGGTGATACCAGCCCTTTGGGCATTCTTCATGACCGGCGGCGGGCCACTGAGTGCCGGAACCAACCTGATCTACGGTTTCGCAGGGCTGCTGCTGCTGGACTGCGTCTTTTCCATCTGGAACCTGACCCCGCACTGGTGGCTGCGTCTGCGGGTGCTGCTGACGCTGGTGGTCATCCTCTCCCTCTCTGTCGGAGTATACCTGTGAGCGATACCGAAACCATCAGGGTCTATGATGCCCGAGCAAAAGACTACGCCGCGCTGAACCAGGACTACCTCAGCAGCGATCCCAGGCTAGTCGCTTTTATCGCGGCCTGCCCTGCGAATGGCCGAGTTCTGGATCTGGGCTGCGGGCCGGGCACCTCTGCCGGGGTGATGGCAGAGGCAGGCCTGCGGGTTGACGCCCTGGATGCCTCCGCCGAAATGACCGCCCTTGCAGCGCAGATTGACGGCGTCAACGCCCGGCAAGCGCGCTTTGACGAGATCACCGGAGACGGGATCTACGACGGGATCTGGGCCAACTTCAGCCTGCTGCACGCCCCGCGCAGCGACATGCCCCGGCATCTGCAGGACATCCACCGGGCATTGAAACCCAATGGCGCCTTTTACATTGCGCTCAAGCTCGGTAAAGGCGAGGCCCGCGACACCATTGGCCGCCTTTACACCTACTACGAGGAAGACGAATTGATCGATCTGCTGACCACCGCCGGTTTCACCCCTCTGGACCGCAGCCACGGCAAAGGCCCCGGACTGGACGGCTCGGTTTCACACTGGATTTCGGTTGCCACCCATGGCTGATCTGTTTGCCTATACCGATGGCGCCTGCTCGGGCAATCCCGGTCCCGGCGGCTGGGGCGTGCTGCTGCGTGCGATGGACGGCGACGAGATCGTCAAGGAACGCGAGTTGAAGGGCGGCGAGCCAGAGACCACAAATAACCGGATGGAGCTTCTGGCGGCGATCAACGCGCTGGAGAGCCTCAGCCGTCCGACGAAAATTACCATCGTTACTGACAGTAACTACGTGAAGAACGGCATCACCGGCTGGATCTTCGGCTGGAAGAAGAACGGCTGGAAGAACGCTGCCAAGAAACCCGTGAAAAACGCCGAGCTGTGGCAGCGTCTGGATGCGGCGCAGCACCAGCACGACGTGACATGGGAATGGGTCAAGGGCCACGCGGGGCATCCCGAAAACGAACGCGCCGATGAGCTGGCCCGCGCGGGCATGGCACCTTTCAAACCCGGCAAACGCAAATCGGCCTGAGACGGATCTCCCCCGGCCCGGCTAACTCCGCAGCACCGCCCAAGGGTTATTGTGACCATGAGTTTTCTGACCCTGCTTGATTACGCTTCGGTGCTGGTCTTTGCCCTGACCGGCGCGTTGGTGGCTAGCCGAGCACAGCTCGACGTCGTCGGCTTTGCCTTTGTGGCTTGCCTGACTGCGGTAGGTGGCGGTACGGTGCGCGATCTGTTGCTGGACCGGCATCCGGTGTTCTGGGTGGATGATCCCAATTTCATCCTGCTGGCAGCGGGGGCCGCCGGTATCGTCTTTGTCACCGCCCACTTGGTGGAAAGCCGGATGAAATGGGTGATCTGGCTCGACAGTTTTGCCCTTGCCGTGGCGGTCCCGGCAGGCACTGGCGCCGCGCTGGCCATGGGCAAACCGCCGGTGGTCGTGGTCTTGATGGGCATGGCAACCGGATCGCTCGGCGGGTTGATGCGCGATGTGGTCTGCAACGAGGTGCCGCTGGTGCTAAAACAAGGCGAGCTTTACATCTCCTGCGCCATGGCGGGGGCGATCACTGCCGTAACCGCCATCTGGGCGGGGCTGGACACCGGGCCTGCCCTGCTGGCCTGCGGCGCAGTCTGCTGGGGGCTTCGCGCGGGGTCCATCGCCTTTGGCTGGCACCTGCCAGTCTACAAAAGCCGACCACCGCGCAGCTGAGGCTGCTACTTTTGCAGGTATTTCTGCCAGAGCCAGATCAGCAGCAGCGCCCCCAGTACCGCCCCGACCAGACCGGAGAGCATCCCCATCACCGCCAGCAGCGTGCGCAGCACCAACCCGCCAATCAGGGCGCCCGCGATGCCGATCGCCACGGTGGTGATGATATCCGCCTCGATCCGCATCATCCGCGTCGCCAGAAACCCGGCTGCGGCCCCGATGATGATAAGCGCGACAATGGACATCTGATTTCCTCCAATGGCTTGGCACGAGGATCAGCGCCCCGTTAGAGAAGAGGATGGCATTCACGCCCGGCAAAGGAAAGACGCAGCAGACCCGTTAAAGCCTGACACCCTTCGCCACCGGAAAGCCACGCAGAAAGATCTCGCGATCCTGCGCACCCTTGCCCGCCCGCTGCAGGCGCAACAGCTCGACCGCGCCGCTGCCGCAGGCAACGGTCAGGGCATCGTCCAGCACCTCACCCGCTTCGCCGCTGCCATCAGCAAGGCGCGAAGCAAGCAGTTTTACCCGCTGGCCATCAATCTCGCACCAGGCGCCGGGGAAGGGCGACAGGCCGCGGATCTTGCGATCCACCTCTTCCGCCGGTCTGGTCCAGTCGATCTGCGCCTCGCTCTTGTCGATCTTGCTGGCGTAGGTGACACCGTCTTCGGGCTGCACCTCAGGTACAAGCTCGGTCAGCTTCTCCAACGCCTCGACGATCAGGCCAGCGCCCATCGCGGACAGCCGGTCGTGCAATTGCGCAGTGGTTTCTTCGGCCTCTATGGCGGTGGCGCGGCGCAGCAGCACCGGGCCGGTATCCAGTCCGGCCTCCATCTGCATGATGCAGATGCCGGTCTCCGCATCCCCAGCCATGATGGCACGGTGGATCGGCGCCGCCCCGCGCCAGCGCGGCAGAAGGCTGGCGTGGATATTAAGACAGCCATGTTTCGGCGCATCCAGCACCGCCTGCGGCAGGATCAGCCCATAGGCCACCACCACGGCGACATCCGCGCCGAGCGCAGCAAACTCAGCCTGTTCCTCGGCGCTTTTCAGAGAGACCGGATGGCGCACGTCAAGGCCCAACGCCTCGGCCCTTGCGTGAACCGGCGTCGGACGGTCCTTCTTGCCACGCCCCGCCGGGCGGGGCGGCTGGCAATAGACGGCGGCTATCTCGTGTCCGGCTTCGACCAGCGCATCCAGCACCGGCACGGAAAAATCGGGCGTTCCCATAAAGATGACGCGCATGGCTCCTGCCCCCCTTAGCCGGTCAGTTTCTTGGATTTGCGGATCAGCATGTCGCGCTTCACCTTGCTGAGACGGTCGATATAGAGTTTGCCGTTCAGGTGGTCGATCTGATGCTGCACGGATGTGGCCTCGATCCCGACGAAATCCCGCTCGGTGATCTCGCCGTTCTCATCCATATAGCGCACGGTGACGGCGCGGGGGCGTTTCACCTTGGCCGACACACCCGGAAGGTTAGGCGAGGCTTCATCGTGTTCGCGCAGCTGGGTGGAGGAATGCAGGATCTCGGGGTTCGCCATCCGTACTGCCTTGCCGCGCTCGGTCGAGCCATCCACCACCGCAAGGCGCAGCATCACGCCAATCTGGTTGGCGCCAAGGCCAACGCCTGGCATCGCCTCCATCGTGTCGATCATGTCCTGCCAGATCTGCCAGATCTCATCTGTGATCTCGCTCACCTCTTCGGCGCGAGTACGCAAGCGTTTGTCGGGCCAGGGCAGGCAGGGGCGGACAGTCATTCGGAAGTCCCTTTCAGGGCGGTGTATTCAGCCTCGACCGCAGAGCGGGCTTCGGGATCGAGATGGTCAAAGGTCACGGTGCCATTGAGATGATCGAATTCATGCTGGATGCAGCGGGCCTCGAACCCGTCGAAATCGGCCATGTGAATGTCCCCTTCCGCAGCGGTCCATTGCACGGTGACGGCGACGGGGCGTTCGACCGGAACCATAACACCGGGGATCGACAGGCAGCCTTCTTCCATCGTCACCGGCACGCGTTCAACCGCCATGATCGACGGGTTGATCATGACCATGGGGGAGCGCTTCCCCTCTTTCCAGGTGCAATCCATCACGAAAAGGCGTTTCATCACCCCCACCTGCGGCGCGGCAAGACCCCGGCCATTGGCCGCGTACATTGTGTCGAACATGTCGGCGATCAGCTCGTCGAGGTGCTCCTGCCCCACCGGGGCGCAGTGCTGGCTGAGCCGCGGATCAGGCCATTTCAGGATCGGTAGAACCGCCATGGGCAAGCCCCCTCTTTCAGCGTTCCGGGCAGAGCCTTACTGCTCCCGGGCGCGCTCGCGTTTCAGCTTTTGCATTTTGCGGGTGATCATCTGCCGCTTCAGCGGTTTCAGGTAATCGATGAACAGTTTCCCGTTCAGATGATCGATCTCGTGCTGCACGCAGGTCGCCCAGAGCCCGTCAAAGGTTTCCCGTTGCGCATTGCCGTCCCGGTCCATCCATTCCACCTCGACCTCTTTGGGGCGGGTGACTTCGGCGTATTGCTCGGGGATCGACAGGCAGCCTTCCTCGTAGACGTTGGTCTCGTCCGAAGAGGCAATAACAGCGGGGTTGAACATCACCAACGGGCGCGCATCGCCCTCGCCTTCCTTGGCGCAATCCAGTGCGATCACCCGTTGCAGGATGCCAACCTGCGGCGCCGCAAGACCGATGCCCGGCGCCGCATACATGGTTTCCAGCATGTCATCAGCCAATGTGCGCAGATCGTCCGAAATATCGGCAACCGGTACGCAAACCTTTTTCAGGCGGGGGTCGGGATGGATCAGGATAGGACGTTTCATGCGCTTGATTTAGGCGATTGCACCCCGCCCTGCAACGCCCCCCTTGCGCGCAGCGTCATTGTGCGTAGCTTCTCTGCCAAACAACCGGAGTTTAAACCATGGATTTTGACACCCTGATCGACCGTCGCGGCACCCATTGCGCCAAATGGGACATGATGGAGAGCCTTTATGGCGTCTCGCCCGATGAAGGGCTTGCGATGTGGGTGGCCGATATGGATTTCCCGGTGCCCCCTGCGGTCACCGACAAGATGCGTGAAATGGCAGATCACGGCGTCTATGGCTATGTAAACTGTGACGAACCCTACAAGAACGCGATCCAGTGGTGGATGCAGAACCGCCACGGCTGGCAGGTCGAAGCCGATGCGATCTTCACCACAACCGGCCTCGTGAACGGCGTCGGCATGTGCCTTGATACCTTCACCCAGCCGGGCGATGGCATCGTCCTGTTCACCCCGGTCTACCACGCCTTTGCCAAGGTGATCCGCAATGCGGGCCGCGAAGTGGTCGAATGCCTGATGACCAACAATGACGGGCGTTACGAGATGGATTTCGACGCCTATGACGCGCAGATGACCGGCAAAGAGAAGATGGTCATCCTGTGTTCGCCGCACAATCCGGGCGGCCGCGTCTGGACCCAGGAAGAACTGCAGGCGGTTGCGGATTTCGCCAAACGCCATGACCTGATCCTGTTGTCGGACGAGATTCACCACGATCTGGTCTATCCCGGCAACACCCACATCCCGATGCAGAACGCCGTGCCCGAGGTGACCGAACGGCTCTTGATGCTGACCGCACCGTCGAAGACCTTCAACTTTGCCGGGCTGCACACCGGTCAGGTGATCATCCCCGACCCGCATCTGCGCGAACAGTTCCAGCGCCGCATGCTGGCCCTGGCGCTGGCGCCGAACTCGGCCGGGCAATACGCCACCGCCGCCGCCTATTCCCCCGAGGGCGCCGCGTGGGCCGACCAGCTGATCGCTTATCTGGATGGCAACCGGAAGGTCTTTGACGCCGCGATCGAGAAGATCCCTGGCCTGTCCTCGATGCCGCTGGCGGCCACCTACCTGTCCTGGGTCGATTTCTCCGGCACCGGGATGAGCCGCGAGGAATTCACCAAACGGGTCGAACAGGGCGCCAAGATCGCAGCCAACCATGGCACCACCTTTGGCACCGGGGGCGAGAACTTCCTGCGCTTCAACCTCGGCACCCAGCGCTCCCGCATCGAGGAAGCCTGCCGCCGCCTGACCGAAGCCTTCTCGGACCTTCAGTAAGCATACAAAAAGTGGGCGCTGCGATCACGCTGCGCCCACGTATACCCGCCTGATCTACAGGCTGGAATTGGAATAGATTTGCAGCGGCCGGTTCAGGCCTCGCCATGCACTCCGTCATAAGCGATCAGAGCCACCGGCGCGTCCGGTGCGCGGTAGAAATCCAGCGGCGCGGATTCGGCCGCCGCAGTTGCGCGCTTGAACTCGTACCGCATCTCGCCGCCTTCCGCCTCGGAGGCGACGATCAGGCACTGCGAGATGTGGCGGGCACCATCATAGAGATCGACGAGGCCCCGCAGTTGCGGCGCGGTTGCCTCTTCCACCGAAAAACCGGTCTTCCACATGCGCAGAACCGGAAACTGCGACTCTCCGACCTGCACGCGCAGGCGGCTTTTCTTTTTCAGCCCCTGAACGCGGGCGGCGTCCAGCGCCTCTTGAACGGCTTTCGGAACATAGGTGGTCATGGCATCTGCCTTTCCGGTGGATCATCTGATCGGCTCTGCTGAGCCCCTCTAGGGTGACTCATAATTGCCTAAAATCAAGTGAACTTTTTTCAATGCTGCGGCACCCGTGGCTGCTGCTTCCTGCAGGTTGTGCAGATCCGCAGGGAGGCTGCGCGCCTGTCGGCATGGGCGACACCCTCCGAAGTGCCTAGTTTGCGGGCATGGAACGGAAGGAGCGAAAACAATGGGTCTTTTGATCGACGGTACCTGGCACGACAAATGGTATGATACCAAATCCACAGGCGGCGCCTTTGAACGCTCCGTATCGCAGTTTCGCAACTGGATTACGGCGGATGGCAGCGCCGGACCATCGGGCGATTCGGGATTTTCCGCCGAAAGCGGGCGGTATCACCTCTATGTCTCTCTCGCCTGCCCCTGGGCCCACCGGACGCTGATCTTTCGCCAGCTGAAAGAGCTGACCGACCATATCTCAGTCTCAGTGGTGCATCCCGACATGCTGGACCGGGGCTGGACCTTTGAGAAAGACGAACATGGTGCCACCGGCGACACCCTGTTCGGTCACGATTACGCCTACGAGATCTACACCCGCGCCGATCCGAGCTATTCCGGGCGCGTCACGGTGCCGATCCTCTGGGACAAGCAGCGCGAAACCATCGTGTCGAACGAAAGCTCGGAAATCATCCGCATGTTCAACTCGGCCTTTGATGATCTGACCGGTAACCGGGACGATTACTGGCCCGAGGAGCTGCGGGAGCCGATCGAAGCGGTGAACGCGCGCGTCTATGACACGGTGAACAATGGCGTCTACCGCTGCGGCTTTGCCACCAGTCAGGCCGCCTATGACGAGGCAGTCACCCCGCTCTTCGATACGCTGGATTGGCTGGAGGACCTCCTGTCCGAGCATCGTTACCTGCTGGGCACACGCGTGACCGAGGCCGACTGGCGCCTGTTCACCACCCTCCTGCGGTTCGATCCGGTCTATCACCTGCATTTCAAATGCAACCGCAAGCGCATCATCGATTACCCGAACCTCTGGGCCTATACGCGCGAACTGTATCAGTGGCCCGGTGTGCAGCAGACCATCGGTATGGATCACATCGTGCGCCACTATCACTATAGCCATGACACCATTAACCCGAACCGGATTCTGCCCATCAACCCGGTGATCGACTGGCTGGAACCGCACGGGCGAGGCTAAGGAATTCCTTACTTTTGGGGCTTTCGGGCCTGCATTGCAGCTTCTGATTGCGACATTCGGTTGCCTTATCACCCGGGCTGTTTCATACGGCCCGGGTCCGGCACCGGGATGTCCCGTGGCCTTTTCACGAGTCAGGGCCTGCAATGGTAGCAAGCAATACAGCAAGCAAGAACGCGCAGCGCGATCACGGCGGCAATCTCGCGGCCGCGATGGAACAATACGGCGGGACACGGGAGGGTTGGATCGACCTCTCCACCGGCATCAACCCGGCCGCCTACCCGCTTCCACGTTTCACAGAAGCCGATTGGTCGGCGCTGCCTGACAGCGCTGCAAGCCACGATCTGCATCAGGCAGCGCGCCGGTTCTGGAATGTTCCGGAGGGAGCCGAGATCCTTTCTGCCCCCGGTGCCTCCTCCCTGATTGCCCTGGCCCCTGCGCTGGCCGATCCGCGCTGGGTGCGGATTGAGACACCGACCTATAACGAGCACGCTGCCGCCTTTCGCGCCCATGGCTGGAGCGTCACGGGCCAAGGCCCCGCCGAAGCCTGCGTCGCGGTACACCCCAACAATCCGACCGGACGCCAGTGGCAAGCCGAAGAGCTGGCTGCGCCTTTCCGTATCATCGATGAAAGCTTCTGCGACATCTGCCCTGATCAGAGCCTGATCCATCTGGCGGCAGAACCCGGCACGCTGGTGTTGAAAAGCTTTGGCAAGTTCTGGGGGCTGGCCGGTCTGCGGCTTGGCTTTGCCATCGGTGATCCGGAGCTGATCTCCCGCCTCTCTGAACTGCAAGGCCCCTGGTCGGTGTCCGGCCCAGCGCTGAAGACCGGGGTTCGGGCGCTGTCGGATACCGATTGGGCGGCACAGACCCGGGCAAGGCTGGCTGAGGACGCTGCGCGGATGGACGAGATGATCCTGCCCAAAGGCGCGGAACTGGCAGGCGGTACCGATCTGTTCCGTCTCTATCACGTAAATGACGCCGCCGAATGGCAGCAGCGGCTGGCCCGCGCCCATATCTGGAGCCGCATCTTCCCCTATTCAGACACTTACCTGCGCCTTGGCCTGCCTCCGGCAGCAGGCTGGGACCGGCTGGAGACCGCCCTTTGATCACCGCAACCCTTCTGATCCCCGCCTTGATCCTAGATGCCATTCTGGGGGAACCCCGTTGGCTGTGGAACAGATTACCGCATCCGGCGGTGCTGATGGGGCAACTGGTTGGTGCCCTCGATGCAGGGCTAAACTCCGGCGCCGGGCGCCGGGCCAAGGGCGTGGTCTCCGTTCTGGTCCTTGTCATCACCGGACTGCTGATCGGTTGGCTGCTGTCACTCTTTGGCGCCTTGATGGAGATCCTCGTGGCCGCAATCCTGATCGCCCAGCGCTCGCTCTGCGATCATCTGCAGGCGGTGGTTCAGGGGTTGCAAAGGGATGGTCTGCACGGCGGGCGCGCTGCGGTTGCCATGATCGTCAGCCGCGACACCACCGAGATGACTGGACCGCAGGTCGCCCGCGCCGCCATCGAAAGCGGCGCCGAAAACATGTCAGACGGTGTGATCGCCCCCGCCTTCTGGTTTCTGATCGCCGGGCTGCCCGGATTGCTGGCCTACAAGATGATCAACACCGCCGACAGCATGATCGGCTACCGCAACGCGCGTTATCGCGACTTTGGCTGGGCGGCGGCGCGGCTCGATGACCTGGTGAACTGGATCCCGGCGCGGCTGACGTCGCTTCTGATGGCGCTGGCCGGAGGAAGCCTGCGCGACTGGTCCGCGATTGCCGAGGATGCCCGCAAGCATCGCTCCCCGAATGCCGGCTGGCCTGAGGCCGCCATGGCGCGGGCGCTTGATGCGGCCCTGTCGGGACCGCGTTCCTATGACGGCGAGATGCAGGAGTTTCCCTGGGTTCATGAGGACGGAGCTAAGGGGCTCGGCGCCGAGGCAATCCGGCGCTGCACCGAAATGCTGTGGAAAACCTGGGGGCTTGCCCTGCTGCTGACGGTTGCTATTGCGGTGATCTTCTAGCACACACTTGGGGCAATCACGGTCTAGAAAGGACGCCCAAGACATGCGCAAACTGATCCTGGCCCTGGCAGCCGCGATGCTGCCCACCGGCACCTTCGCCCAATGTGGCGGCAGCTTTTCCGACTTCGTACAGGGCCTGAAACAGGAAGCGGTGACCGCGGGCTACGATGCTGCCACCGTGAATGCGTTCTTCAAAGGCACCAAACAGGACCCCAAGGTGCTGCGCGCAGACCGGGCGCAGGGTGTGTTTCAGAAACCCTTTATCGAGTTTTCGCGGCGACTGATTTCCCAGAACCGGATCGACCGGGGCCGGGCCATGTCGAAAAAGCATGACAGCACCTTCCGCCGCATCGAAAACACCTACGGCATCAACCGCGGTGTACTTCTGGCCTTCTGGGCATTTGAAACCGACTTTGGCGCCTTTCAGGGCGATTTCAACACCCGCAATGCGCTGGTTACCCTTTCGCATGACTGCCGCCGTCCCGAATTATTCCGCCCGCAGATTTTTGCCGCGCTTGAGCTGTTCCGGCACGGCGATTTTGACCCGGCCCGCACCACTGGCGCCTGGGCCGGAGAGATCGGCATGGTACAGATGCTGCCCCGCGATATTCTGGACAATGGCGTTGATGCCGATGGCGACGGGCATGTCACCCTGAAAACCTCGGCGCCGGATGCCCTGATGTCGGGAGCCAAGATGCTATCGCATCTGGGCTGGCAGCCGGGTCAGCCCTGGATTCAGGAGGTAACCCTGCCCAAGGGTCTGGACCTGTCGCTCACCGGACCTGCGCAAAAGCTGTCGGTGGCGGACTGGCAGCGGATGGGCGTCGTGCCCCGCGAAGGGCGCCTGCCCGATCCAGCCATGCGCGCCTCGCTGATCGTCCCGCAGGGCCATAAGGGACCTGCCTTCCTCGCCTTTCCCAATTTCGATGTTTATTTCGAATGGAACCAAAGCTTTACCTACGTGATGACCGCAGCCTATTTCGCCACCCGGCTGGAAGGCGCGGCGATCTATGACGCCGGAAGCCCCGATCAGGGCCTCAGCGGCGCCGGGATGAAACAGTTGCAACAGAAACTGCAGGCGCGCGGCCACGACGTGGGAGACATCGACGGCATTCTGGGCGCCAAGACCCGGATCGCGGTACAAAAAGAGCAAGAACGCCTTGGCCTGCCCGCTGACGCCTGGCCCACACCGGCCCTGCTAAACCGGCTCTAACGCACAGGAAACCTGTCGCCAGCCTGGTTGATCAGCACCACCCGGCCATGGCTGTGCACATAGAGATCGCAGCGCGAGAACCCGTCGACATAGTCGATACAGACGCTGCCATCTTGTGCGATCCGGTAGCTGCCCCAGCTGGTGGCCCCGCCATTGGCGGCCGAGTTGGTATAGGAATAGGCACCATCCTTGCCGAACCGCGCCTCTCCGTCATCAAAGAACACAAAGGCCTGCCCAGGCAGCGCCGCGAGCTCAGACGGAGCAAAGGGCTGGTCGGCGGGTTTCAGGTTCCAGTCTTCCGCATCGGCCGGGCCTGCGCCAAGACAGATCGTGGCGGCGGCAAGAGAGCAGGCAATAAGGGAAACACGTGTCATGCCCCAAGTATATCGCAAAAGCCGCCGGGCGCAGGTCACGATCCGGTGACGCCGAAAATACCTGTTCCGCGGGCGTGCCTACCAGTTGATGAAGGTTTCGAAGTCTTTCATCGCCCGTGCCCAGAGTGACACCTGCTGGGCAAAGTCATCAGCACTGACACCGTCCCGGCCCAGATAGATATCCATCTCGATGCGGGCCGACCCTTCATCCGAGATATAGGCACGTGCAAACCGGTTCTCCGTGTTCCATTCGTTGATCTTGGCCAGCCGTACCGATCCTTCGGTCTGGTAGCCGGAAAAGAACTGGACCGCGTTGCAGTCGGTGTTGTTGTCACAGCCGTAGTAATAGACTGAGAAATCACTGCCGTAATAAGTCACGCGCAGCTTGGGATCGCCGACATTATCCGTTGTCGCTTCGACCTCTGCCCCTTCATTTTCGAAGAACCTGTAAAGGCTATCGCCATCCGTCGCAAAAACGGGTTCGGCCTGTGCTGCAATGGGCAGAGTCAGCGCAGCGGCCGTGAGGATGGCGAGGCATCGTGAAGGGTACATACTAGGTCTCCTAAAAACACTTGTACCGATCCTAAGCAGGACGTCTCGGCCACACAAGGAAGTCGCCCGCGCCACAACCTAAAGCCGCACTGCTGCGACCACGGATCAGGCGACCAGCGCTTCTGCCTTTTTCAGATCGACAGAAACCAGCTGGCTGACGCCTTTTTCCTGCATCGTCACCCCGAACAGCCGGTCCATGCGGGCCATGGTGACCGCGTGGTGGGTGATGATCAGGAACCGGGTATCAGTCTGGCGGCACATCTCGTCCAGAAGATCGCAGAACCGGGTCACATTGGCATCATCCAGCGGCGCGTCGACCTCGTCCAGCACACAGATCGGCGCCGGGTTCGACAGGAAGACGGCAAAGATCAGCGCCATCGCCGTCAGTGTCTGCTCACCGCCGGAGAGCAACGACAGGGTCGATAGTTTCTTGCCCGGCGGTTGGCACATGATCTCCAGCCCGGCGTCCAGCGGATCGTCGCTTTCGACCATCACAAGGTTGGCCTCACCGCCGCCGAACAGATGGGTGAAGAGCATCGCGAAACTGGCGTTGACCTGCTCAAACGCGGTCAGCAGCCGCTCGCGCCCTTCTCGGTTGAGGCTGGCAATCCCGCTGCGCAGCGTCCGCACGGCCTCTTCCAGATCCTGTTTTTCCGACACCAACTCGTCATGTTCGGTCTGGATCTCCCGGGCATCTTCCTCGGCCCGCAGGTTTACCGCACCCAGCGCATCCCGCTGCCGCTTGTGACGGGAGACCTCGGCCTCCAGCGTCTCGGCCGTGGGCATCTGATCAGGGTCGGTATCAAGCTGTTCCAGCAGTACCTGCGGCGCGCAGTTCTGCTCTTCTGCGATCCGTTCCGCAGCATGGGTCACGGTTTCCCGCGCTGCCTCGAACCGGGCTTCGGATCTGGCCCGCGCCTCGCGCGCTTCGGAGGCCAGACGCTCGCAATCGCGTTCAGCCTGCACCGTCTCGCGCAGCACCGCCTCTGCCGCGATCAGCGCATCGGTCGCTGCTGCCTTGCGTGCTTCGGCCTCTTCAATGGCCTCGTTCAGCTCTTCACGCTTTTCGGCAATCTCGGCGGGTACCGCGTGGGCGTCTTCCAGCTCTTCCTGAGAGGCCTCGCGCCGTTCGGCCAACTCAGCGATCCTGCGCTCGGCAGTGTCGAGCCGGTGACGCCAGCCCGACAGGTCCTTGGTGACCTGCTGAGCCCGTTTGGTACGTGCTTCGCCTTCGCGGCGCAGCTCATCATGGGCCGAGCGGTGGGTCAGCATGGTGATCCGCGCCGCCTCCACCTGCTGCTTGATCTCCTCGACCATGGCGCGGGCCTGCTCCAGATCCCCGAGTTCTGCCAGCGCGGTCTCGGCATCTGTCAATTGCAGGCGGGCGGCCATGGCGTCTTCTTCATGCCGGGTCACCGCGATGCCCAGGGTTTCCAGCTTGCCCTCGGCCATATTCCGGTCAGCCTCCGCCCTGCTCAGCGCCCGGGCGGCATCGGCAACGCGTTGATCGGCGGCGCGGCGGGCCTGGCGAGCCAGCTGATCCGCCTGAGACACCTCTTCCAATTTGCGCAGCAGCGCATCATGGGCGGCGCGGGCGCCATCCGCGCGGGCACCGACGCGTTCCAGATCCTGTTTCAGAGCCTCTAGCCGGTTCAGCTGTTCCAGCCGCAGGGCGGCAGCGCTTGGCGCATCTTCGGCCCAGGACCGATAGCCATCCCAGCGCCACAGATCACCCTCCAGCGTTACCAGACGCTGCCCCGGTTGCAGCTGCGACTGCAGATCGCGGGCCGTGTCACCATCTACCAATCCGATCTGTCCGATCCGCCGCCCCAGCGCTACCGGGCCAGACACATATTTCGCCAGCGGCTCTACCCCATCAGGCAAAGGCACATCGCGATCATATCCCGCCAGTGTAACCCAGCCGGTCGGCCCGTCCACATCGGCCATCGGCGCGCGCAAATCATCGGCGAGCGCCGCGCCAAGCGCCTTTTCATAACCCGGGGCCACGCTCAGCTCATCCAGGATCTGGCCACCTTCAGCGGTGTCCCGTTCCACCAGTTTCGCCAGTGCCGTGACCTCGGCCCGCAGGGTGCCCAACTCGCCCTCGGCCTCAGATCGCTGCGCGCGCGCCTCGGTTTCGCGTTCCTGCGTGTCCGCCCGCATTTCATCGGCAGCAGCGAGTGCCTCTTCGGCGGCCTCTGCGGCCTCGCGGGCGTCTTCCTCGGCAGTGACAGCCTCATCGAACCGTTCGGTTGCTTGCTCCAGTGCCTCTTCGGCCTCTGCCTGGGCGCCGCGGGATTTCTCGCCTTCGTCCGTGGCCCGTTGCAGCGCACGCTGGCAATCCTCGACCAGACGCCGCGCTGATTGGTGACGGGCCACCAGACGGGCCACATCCTCGGTCACCTGCGACAGGTGGTCCTCGCGGGCCTCAAGGATCTGCCCGGCATCGCGCGCCAGATCAGAGGCCTCGGCCAGACGATCCTCGTGGCCTTCGCTGGCCTTGGCCAGTTCCCGCTGTTCCCAATCCAGCCGTTCGATTGTTTCGCCCGCATCCCGGTTCAGCCCGGTCTCGCGCTCGATATCGTTGCCGAGCTGCTGAATACGGGAGGTCAGTCGCTCAATGGCCTGGCGCGCCTGCGCGTCCTGATCGCTGAGCGCATCGCGTTGCACCATCAGCCGCTGCAGGATTGCCGCCGCGATGGCTTCCTCTTCGCGCAGGGGCGGCAGGGCGGCCTCATCCTCGGCCCGCTTGGCGCCCGCTGCGCGGCTCAGCGCCTCAGCCTTGGCCGCCTGGGTGACGCGGGTACTCAGCTCTTCCTCGGCTGCAGCGCGGGCGTCGTCTGCCTCACGCCAGCGGCGGTACAGCAGCATGCCCTCGGCGAGGCGCAGTTTCTCCCCGATATCACGATAGCGCTGCGCCTGTTTCGCCTGGCGCGCCAGCTGCGAAAGCTGCGCCGCCAGCTGTTCGATCACATCATCGACGCGCAGCAGGTTCTGTTCGGTATTCTTCAGCTTCAGTTCTGCCTCGTGGCGACGCTGATAAAGGCCCGAGATGCCGGCCGCCTCTTCCAGAATACGGCGGCGCGCCTTGGGTTTGGCATTGATCAGTTCGGAAATCTGCCCCTGCCGCACCAGCGCAGGCGAATGCGCCCCGGTCGAGGCATCGGCAAACAGCATCTGCACGTCCCGCGCGCGCACATCCTTGCCGTTGGATTTATAGGCGCTGCCCACATCGCGGGTGATCCGGCGCACGATTTCCAGCTGATCGCTGTCGTTGAACCCCGAGGGTGCCAGCCGGTCGCTGTTGTCGATCTGCAGGCTGACCTCGGCGAAATTGCGCGCCGAACGGGAGGTCGTCCCGGCAAAGATTACGTCCTCCATACCGCCGCCACGCATGGCCCGGGCGCGGGTTTCACCCATCACCCAGCGCAGCGCTTCCAAAAGGTTCGACTTGCCACAACCATTCGGCCCGACAACGCCGGTCAGCCCATCCGCGATGATCAGATCGGTCGGATCGACAAAGCTTTTGAAGCCGTTGAGCCTGAGTTTGGAAAAGCGCAAAGCTGCCCCTGAGTGATTCCATGATAGTGAACCTCAGCAGGTTCGCGGGTCTTGAGTCAACGCTACAGCCCCCAAATCGGGCAAGCCTGCCTGCTTTGGACACTATATCTTGTGGATAACCCCGAGAAATACAGCCTCAGCGGGAAAAATTGCCGGAACTGGCCTTTTACGGGCAGGACAAACGCCCGACAAGCACCGCCTGATCACCGCTGACCCAGAGGACACGGCAGCCGGTAGAGGCCGCCATTGCCCGTCTGGCCCGGTGCCGCAGTGGTCCCAGCCGGGGCGCATATTGCGGGTTGATGCGCACCGCCTCGACCAGAGTTCCGCGCTGGCGGATATCAAAGGTGCTGCCCTCGACCGTAATCCGCGCAGGCGGAATGCCCCGGAAATGCGCACTCGGGGCATCACAGCCTGCCACCAACAGAATGCACAGAAGACTCAGCACACGCATGGCTGCCTCGCGGTTGTTTCCTCCCCATCGATAGGAGAGGCTCAGGGGGAACTATACCACCTCTGCGCTGACCTGCCGAGGCGACACAGCGTCCTGCTCTGCCAGAGTCTCTGCGATCAGACGGGCTAGACGAGCAATCCCCTCTTCGATCGCCGCCTCATCCAGCACCGAGTAGCTGAGCCGGATCGTGTTGGGGCCACCGCCATCGGCAAAAAAGGCCTGACCGGGCACAAAGGCCACCTTCACGCTGTCCAGCGAGCGCGCCAGAAGTAGTGCCCCGTCCAGCCCCGCAGGCAGAGTAATCCAGATGAACATCCCGCCTTCGGGGCGGGTCCAATCCACGCCCGGCGGCATGTGCTGCTTCAGCGCGCGCAGCATGGCGTCCCGGCGCGCCTTGTAAGCGGCGCGGACCTTTTCCACATGGCTGTCGAACTGCTGTCGTGCGACGGTGTTTACCGCCATCTGGTTCAGGGTTGGCGAGTGCAGATCTGCCGCCTGTTTGATCAGCACCATCTGTGCAATCACCGGCCGGGCCGCGACGATCCAGCCAACGCGAAGCCCTGGCGACAGGGTCTTGGAAAAGGTACCGCAGTAGATTGTGCGGCAGTTGTCCAGCGTTCCCTTCTTCGCCTGCTCAAGCGCCAGAATGGGCGGCACCGGATCGCCGTCATAGCGCAGATCCTGATAGGCACCGTCTTCGACGATGGCGCATTGCAGGTCCTCGGCGAGATCCAGCAGACGTTCCCGGTCGGCCTGAGCGACGGTCTCGCCGGTTGGGTTGGCAAAATCGGCTGACAGATAGGCGAATTTGACCGCCCCACCATTCTGTGCGGCGCCATCGCGATAGCTTTGTGCCGTGCGGTTCCCGGAAAGGTTCAGCTGATCATAGCGCGGTTCGTAGGCGTTGAAGGCCGCCAGCGCCCCCAAATAGGTCGGCGCCGTCACGAGCGCGGTGTCCCCTGGCGACAGGAACAGTTTGCCAAGGTAATCAAGCCCCTGCTGCGAGCCTGAGGTGATCAGGATGTTGTCCGGATCACAGTCAACGCCCATGCGCGCCATCTGGCCAACGATCCATTCTTTCAGCGGCAGGTACCCTTCGCTGACCGAATATTGCAGGGACTGTGCTTGCTGTCCGCCGGACAAGGCCCCTTGGAACGCTTCGGCAAAAGCCTCGGCCGGGAACAGGTCCGGGTCGGGAATGCCACCTGCAAAGGACAGAATGCCCGGCTGATCCAGAAGTTTCAGCAACTCGCGGATTTCCGACGCCTTCATCCGCATCGCACGACTGGCAAATATGTCTTTCAGCTGCATGAGACCCTCCTGACTGCACGCCTTTGGGCGATTGGCAATCTTTCTTGCAGGTAAGTCAATATAGCTGACCTTTTATTTCAAAAAGGTGATCGCGCTTTTACGGATCTTGCGCATGACTTGCGGTCTTGCCTGAGATGCGGTCATATGATTTGACCAATTCGGGAAAACCACTCCCGTCCTGCAATACACAGATCCCGAGGCTCCGATGCCGTTTCAGAAAGTTCAGCCGGAAAAACTCTCGACCTCGGTCGTGCGCCAGATCGAGCAGTTGATTCTGCGAGGTATCCTGTCGCCTGGTGAGCGCCTGCCGGCCGAGCGGGAACTAGCGGAACGTCTGGGCGTATCACGCCCCTCGCTGCGCGAAGCCATCGGCGAGCTGCAGGAACGCGGGCTTCTGACCTCGAAAGCGGGATCAGGTGTATTTGTCGGCGATGTTCTGGGCTCGGCCTTTTCCCCCGCGCTGGTGCAGCTGTTTTCCAGCCATGATGAGGCGCTGTTCGATTACCTGTCCTTCCGCCGCGACATGGAAGGTCTGGCCGCCGAACGTGCAGCGCGGCTGGGGTCAGACGATGATCTGAAAGTAATCCAGACCATCTTTGACAAGATGAAAGCCGCTGGAAACCCCGCCGAATCCGAAGAAGCTGCAAAGCTGGATGCGCAGTTTCATTCCGCGATCATGGATGCCAGCCACAACGTGGTGATGCTGCATATGATGCGGTCGATGATCGATCTTCTGCGCGAAGGGGTGTTCTACAATCGCAAGGTCATGTTTCAGCAGTATACCTCGTATGAGGCGATCCTGGAGCAGCACGAAGCCATCAATGCCGCACTGCAGGCGCGTGATCCCGCGGCAGCGCGCGCAGCCGTGGAACGGCATCTGGATTATGTGAAACAGGCCCTGATGGACCACCAGCGCGCCGAGCGGAACGCCGATGTTGCCCGGCAGCGGCTGGAACACGAAAAAAGCAAATCCTGACCCAGACGGGCGGACTTTGGACGACTGCGCCCACGTGGCGCAGTTATCTGCTGCCTAGTGCAAGCTTTTCCGCCAGTCGATGATCGCCTTGCCAAGTCGATCCGCGATCTTCTGAAAATCGCCACTGCTCAGCAGCTCTGCCGCCGCATCACGCCGGTTCTTTTCCACACAGGTCGCGATATGGCCCGCCGCCTGATGAAAACGACTATGCGCCTGCGCTACAGCCTGAAAGTACGGAGAGTCACCGATTTCGGGATCCTGGCGCAGCTTTACCAGCCATTTTCCAAAAGTGCATTGGTCGTCTTGGGAAATCTGCTCTGCGGACCAAGGCAGCTTGCCGGTCGCAACGGCCTCTTTCAGCTGTAGTTTCCAGCATCCATGCGCGCCGACCGCGTCTTTAATCTGCCGGTCCAGATCTACCTTGTCCATCCGGACACCTTTCAAAACTGCTACTCATAACAACCATAAAACCATAACCGAGCATACGTAAATGATGGTTAACGCCGCCGGGCTGCTGATCCGTGAAATACTACCGGCCCGGTGGCGCCGCCTGTGGAGAGAGCACAGGGACGTCCATCCGGGCGGGAGAAGGGGCGCGTTGCAACCCGTTTTAATCTTCTTCAGGCGGCTGCAAAATCCATCAGGAAGCCACGCGACGGATCGGTCTCTGCCAGCCGTTTGCGAACCGGTCCCAAGGCACCAAGGCATTGCGTGTCGATGATGCTTGCACCTGCGGTTTCCAGCGCCACGGCGATTGCCAGCGGTTCAAACGCACCCGACGGTCCCATCGGGTGAAATGTCTTCAGGCGGCTTTGCTGCGGCGTCATAGCGTCCTCCGGTTCCATTGAACGTTGCTCAATCCACCATACCCGACAGGCCTGGGCGCCGCAGCACGGCAGGAGAACAGTCCGCGATGCTGACGGGTTAGCCCTCCTATCCAAAAGGATGGGAAACGGTCCCCGCCCGCAGAAGACCCCGGAAACGCAAAAACCCGGGCGTTAGCGCCCGGGTTTTCTAAAGTTTTAAACTGACTGTGGATCAGTGCAGTTTGGCGTCCACATCCGCGATGGCCGCGTCGATCAGCTTGTTCGCCTCGGTTGCAGTCATCTGCTTGGCGATAACCTGATCCGCAGCTGCAACCGCGATGGAAATGGCCTGATCACGCACTTCCTTCACAGCCGATGCTTCGGCAGAAGCGATCTGCTCTTCGGCTGCAGCCAGACGGCGTGCAATCGAGGTTTCCAGATCGGATTTTGCTTCATCTGCGGCTTTGACGGCGTCCTCGCGGGCGGCCGCAACGATGCGGTCGGCCTGCGCCTGGACTTCCTGCTGCTTACGCTCGTAGGAGGCCAGGATGGTCTGGGCTTCTTCCCGCAGGGCGCGGGCTTCGTCCAGCTCTTTCTGGATACCTTCGGCGCGCGAATCTAGCTGGCTGCCCAGCAGGCTCGGCACCTTCACGAACAGCAGAATGCCGACGAACAGAAGGAAGGCGATCAGAACAACAAAGTTGGTGTTGCTCATGGACAGGAACGGACCACTTGCGGCAAAGGCCGGGGAAGTGGCGCCAAGGGTCAGGGCAATTGCCAGAACTGTGCGCATGTCCTTATCCTTTCATCCGTTCATCGACCGCAGCCGATACCGCTTTCGCGTCCGCCTTGCCGCCCAGTGCTGCAACCAGCGCCTCTGCGGTGTCGGTCGCCACAACCTTCACGCTTTCCAGCGCGCCGGCTTTGATCTCTGCGATGGCCTTTTCGGACTCGGCGGCCTTATCGGCGATCTGTGCATCCGCCTTGGCGATTGCATCGTTCAGATCGGCCTGAATTTCCGCGCGGGTCTCGGCGGCGATACGCTGCGCCTCGGCGCGTGCGTCGGCCAGAGCCTTGTTATATGCGTTTTCGGCCTCGACCGCTTTGGCTTTCAGATCTTCAGCCGCGGCGAGGTCATTGGTGATCGTTCCCTGGCGTTCCGCCAGTACCGCCGCAATGCGGGGCAGAGCCACGCGCGACAGAATGAGGTAGATCACGACCAGCGCAACGGCGAGCCAGAAGATCTGGTTTCCGAAGGTCGAGAAATCCAGTTGCGGCATGCCCGGTGCAGACCCGTGCGCTGCGTCCGCCGCGCCGTGTGCTGCCTCTTGCGTATTTGATGCCATGTCGTTCTCCTTGGGAACTTGCCGTTACACCGGGCAGCGCGATGATCCGCACTGCCCGGCCGTAAGGATTGAGGTTCCTGAGGTCTTAGACAGCGAACATCAGCAGCAGAGCGACCAGGAACGAGAAGATGCCCAGAGCTTCTGCAAAGGCGATGCCGATGAAGAGAGTTGCGGTCTGGCCGGCGGCTGCCGACGGGTTGCGCAGAGCGCCTGCCAGGAAGTTGCCGGCTACGTGGCCCACACCGATTGCGGCTGCGCCGGAACCGATTGCTGCCAGGCCTGCGCCGATGAACTGACCGAGTTGTGCGATATCGCCTTCCATGGGTTTTCTCCTTACGATGGAATTGGTGATTTAGGGTCTCGGGTGAGCCGGACAGCTCACCCGGATGAGGGAACGATCCTGCCTTAGTGGCTCGGGTGCAGTGCGTCCTTGAGGTACACGCAAGTCAGGATGGTAAAGACGTAGGCCTGGATGAAGGCCACAAGAACTTCGAGAGCGTAAACTGCGGTGATGGCAAAGATCGGCAGGAAGCTGAATGCGCCCAGAGCAGCGGCAAAACCTGCGAACACCTTCAGAACCGCGTGGCCAGCCATGACGTTACCCGCAAGACGAATGGAGTGGCTGACGGGGCGCACGAAGTAGGAAATAAGTTCGATGATAGCCAGGATGGGGCGCAGCGGCAGCGGCGCGCTCGACACCCAGAACAGGCCCAGGAAACCGGCGCCGTTCTTGACGAAACCGACGATGGTCACGGTGAAGAACACCAGCGCAGCCAGAACCGCGGTCACGGCGATGTGCGAGGTGGTGGTAAAGGACATCGGCAGCAGACCCAGGAAGTTCGCCATCACGATGAACATGAACAGGGTCATGATGTAGGGGAAGAACTTCACACCGTCCTTGCCTGCAACGTCTTCAACCATCTTGTAGATGAAGCCGTAGGCCAGTTCCGCAACCGACTGGGCACGGCTCGGCACGATGGCGCGGCGCGAAGAGCCCAGAACCAGCAGCGCGAAGACTGCAACAACCGCGAGGCCCATCCAGAGGGTCACGTTGGTGGGGGTGTACCAGGAAATGTGGTCACCGCCGAACAGCGGGGTCACGATGAACTGATCCATCGGGTGGATCGCCAGGGCGGCATGCTCGGGTGCAAACACAACCCCTGCTACAAGGGCCAGCACCAGTGCCGCGTAAAAGAAAATCTTGCCCATCTGTCCGTGTCTCCTGTCGCCAGTGCCTTCCCCCTTAGGGTCAGCCCCGGTCTTGCGCATTTTTGTCGGCCTCTTCGGCCAGTTTCTCGTTCTGGATCTCCTGCGCCGTGCGAAGCATCGTCTTCACCCCGGCGGCAAGCCCCAGCATTATGAACAGCACCATGAAGGTGGGCAGGGTTCCAAACAGGTGGTCCAGCCCGTATCCGATGCCAAAGCCGATCCCGAGACCGGCTACCAATTCGATCACCATCCGCCAGGCCTGATTGGCCAGAGAGTAGTGTTCATCCACGCGCGGCTTGGGCTCTTGGGCCTTACGCGCCTCCGCCAGCTTTGCCTCCAGCTGCGCCATGCGCTGCTTTTGGTCGTCATCTGTCACGGGCGCCATCCTCACGTGAATTCTGAAGAGGGTGCTAAGGGGTGCGGCGCTCAGAGTCAATTGCCCAGATAGGGCTGCGACAAGCGGCCTAATACACTGATATTAAGAAATATTTTAAACCATTACCTTCACCGGATTTGTCGAACATGGGGCCAGATACGTCGATTCCGGGCAAAAACCCTTATTCAACTTTTCGGTTAAGTAAGAAAACAGCGCCTAAGCGCAGCCCACATCCGAAGTGCCAACTTCCCCCGTCCCCTTATGCTGACAGCCGATGTTCACTCTTGCGTCTCCCCGCGACAGGACCGAGTGTGTGGAGATTAATTCAGGAGAGCAGCATAGACGTTCAAATCTTCGCGGCACTGGCCTCTGGCGCGCTGACGGCCGGTTTTATCAATGGCTTCGCCGGGTTCGGTACCGCGCTTGTCGCGTCAGGTTTTTGGTTCCTTGTCCTGCCGCCCCATATCGTGCCGCCGCTCATCATCGTGTCCGCATTGGCGGCGCAGCTTGTCGGCCTGCTTGGCCTGTCGGCCGAGTTGAACTGGCGCAAGAGCAGCTATTTGATCTCAGGTGGCATTCTTGGCGTTCCCATAGGCGCGGCCATGCTGGCCCTGCTTGACCCGGTCCTTGTCAAATCTGCGGTCGGTTGCTTTTTGGTTGCCTACGCGCTGCTGCAATTTGCAGGCTGGCCCCAAAAACGCACCAAAGCCCGGGCGGAAGGACACGCGGATCGGTTTGTCGGACTGGCCGGTGGCATCATGGGCGGCTTTGCCGGGCTGTCGGGTGTCGCACCGCTGGTCTGGCTGCAGCTCAGAGGCTTTAGCACCAACGAACAACGGGAACGCTATCAACCGTTCAATCTGTTGGTATTGGCATTTGCCGCTGGCGCCATGCTGATAATCGGAAAGCTGGACCAAGAGCTGATGTTCTTCGCTGCAATCTCAGCCCCCTTTACACTGACCGGCGCGTTTGTCGGTGTCAGGGCCTTCAAAGGCATAAGCGACGCGGGTTTTCGCAGAGCGGTTCTGCTTCTCTTGTTGATCTCTGGCGGGCTGATTGTCGCGCAAAGCCTGTAGCCCAGAGCCATCTCATCGATGCTTCCCTTTGCTGACGGCGCAGAATACTGTGCGCGAAGATGTCTAGTGATCTCGATACCGTCTTTGCCGCTCTCGCCGATCCCACCCGGCGGGCGATCCTGACCATGTTGCTCGAAGACGACATGGCCGTCACCGATGTGGCCGACCCGTTCGAGATGTCGCTGGCGGCGATTTCCAAGCATTTGACCATCCTGACCCGGGCCGGGCTCATCGCGCAGGAAAAACGCGGCCGGGTGAAATGGTGCAAGCTGCAACCGGACGCCCTGCGCAGCGCCTCGGTCTGGATG
This sequence comes from Pseudophaeobacter sp. A-200-2, assembly GCF_041008815.1. NCBI lineage: Bacteria > Pseudomonadati > Pseudomonadota > Alphaproteobacteria > Rhodobacterales > Roseobacteraceae > Pseudophaeobacter > Pseudophaeobacter sp. A-200-2. Next base: position 53,216 of record NZ_JAXGFU010000010.1, read on the forward strand.
CAGGGGTTTGGCCAGTTCGAGCCGGTGAACCTTGATGCTTTTGAACGGTTTCTCGCCACCGAACTCGGCAGCGACACGGCAGAGGCCAGCGAATAACCCCATCGGGCCCGCCGCTCAGGTCGGGGCGCGGGCCGGTTTCGCGTCATTTTCCAGCAGCAGCACCAGCGCGATGACCGTCAGCGCGATCCCTACCAGCAGCAACCCCGATGGCACCGGGCGGCCCAACGCGATTTCCCAGACAATCACCCAACTGGGCGTCAGATAGGTATAGGCCATGACCTTGGCCGAGGGCAGGTGCAGGGTCGCATATTGGAGCAGCACAAAGGTCGTTGCGCTGGCAAAGATCGCAAGATAGAACAAGCCGATCCAGACGATGCCCGGCAAGTTCAGCCAGTCCGTGCTGCGGATGTCGTTCCAGCCAAAGACGGTCAGGATCACCCCGCCAGCGATCAGCATCCCGAAGGTGAAGACAACCGCAGGTTCACCGCGGTTCAGCTTGCGCACCATAGGGGTATAGATCGCGTGGGAAACACAGCCGATGAAATAGATCATTTCGCCCTGCCCGATCTCAAAGGCGGTAAAGGCGGACCAGTCGGCGCGGAAGATGACCCAGAGCGCGCCAGTGGCTCCGATGGCCAGCGCCAGCGCCATACGCGGCGTTGTCACCTGCCGCAGCAGGATCCAGCCGAAGACCCCGCTCATCACCGGGGTCAGGGTAAAGACCGCTGAGGCGCTGACCGGATCCGCTGTCTTCAGCCCATAGAACATCAGCACAAAATAGGCCGCGAACAGTCCGCCCAGCACCAGAAACCGCCAGGGAGCGCGAAAATGGCTGGCGCGGAACTTCCGTGTGCCGAGCGCCACAGCGCCGATCAGCACCGCCGCAAGGGCAAACCGCGCCGCATTGAGCGCCGCCGGGGCGATTTCATTGGCAACCATGACCCCGAGCGAGAAAGACCCCGCCACCAGAGCCGAAAACAAAAGCATGGCGATGTGGCCGCGCAGCGCCGGGGTCAGGCCACCCATTCTTTCGACCTTTCCTTCAGGAACTTCAGGAAGCTCTGCACCTTGTTGGTGCGGTGCAGGTCGACATGGGTGACCAGCCACAGGCTGCCTTCCCACTCCTTCAACGGCTCCATCATCGGCACCAGATTGCTGTGCCGGGCGGCTTCCCACAGGGACATGAAACCGATCCCGGCATCGGCCAGAATGGCCTCCTGCATCGCGACACCGTCCGTGCAGCGGAACATGATCGTCTCGGGCGTCGTGTGATCCCGCAGCCACCTGTTAAAGGGCGCCCGGCTGTCTGCGTTGTCGCTGCCGACGAAACGGTGGTTCGGCAGATCCTCGACACCTTTCAGCATGCCGTGCTTATCCACGTAACTTTGGGTGGCGAACAGCCCCACTCGCTGGCTCAGGAAGGGTTGTACCACGTTGTCGGGCTGATCGGGGGCATTGCCTGCCCGCAGCGCCACATGCGCCTCACCGTACTCCAGCCGAAACAGGCGCTCACCGGTCAGATAGCGGATGATCAATCCAGGATGCATCTGCTGGAACTCGGTCAGCACCGGCACCAGAAGATGCGACAGGGACGACAGAGAAGTCACCACCAGTTCACCCGTGACTTCATCCCCCTGCCCTTTGAGCCGCCCGGCCAGCTGGCTGAACTGATCATCCGTGGTCTGCGCCACCCGCAGCAGATCCTGCCCCGCTTCGGTCGGGGTATAGCCGCGCGCGTGACGCTGGAACAGTTTCACCCCCATCCGGGCTTCGATTGCGTCGATATGGCGGATGACCGTGGCGTGGTGGACCCCCAGAACCTCTGCCGCGCCGCTGACCGTTCCCATGCGAGCCACCTGATAGGCCGTACGCACCTCATCCCAGTTTTCCATTCCGGTCTCCGTCTGCAAATTACCCAGTTGCGCACGCACGCACACGAGCTGTGATTTATCAGCGATTGTGTTCAGTTTTGCAATCGTACATCTCAATAGCAGAGCTTCACTCGTGAACAGGAAAAAGACAATGACCAAGACCGTATTGCATATCGACTCCTCGGCCCGCCGCGAAGGTTCGGTGTCCCGTGACCTCAGCGCCAAGATCGTTGACCGCCTGGCAGCAGACACAGTTGTCCGCCGCGATCTGGCCACGCCGCTGCCGATGCTGAGCGAGGACTGGATCAATGCCAACTTCACCCCGGCCGATCAGCGCAGCGACGAGCAGAAACAGCTTCTGGCCCAGTCCGATGCCTTGGTGGAAGAACTGAAAGCCGCTGACACATTGGTCATCGGCGCGCCGATCTACAACTTTGCCGTTGCTTCCAGCCTCAAGGCCTGGATCGATCTGGTTGCCCGCGTCGGCGTGACCTTCAAATACACCGATCAAGGCCCGGTTGGCCTGCTGGAGGGCAAGCGCGCGATCATCGCCCTCGCCTCCGGCGGCACCGAAATCGGCTCCTCCATCGACTTTGCCTCCGGGTACCTGCGCTACATGCTGGGCTTCATGGGCATCACCGACGTCGAAATCGTGGCAGCTGACACGCTGGCCGTCGATGCGGATGCAGCCCTGGCGCGCGCCAACACCCAGATCGAGTCGCTGGCGGCCTGATCCCCGGCCCTTCTCGGGACACACAAAAAACAAAAGAGCCCTCGCATCGGGGGCTCTTTGCGTTTAAAATGCTGCCTGAATGGCAACAGGCCGGGCGATCAGGCCTCGATCTCTTTGATCATGTCGACGCGTGTTGCGTGGCGGCCACCTTCGAATTCGGCAGACAGAAAAGCGTCAGCGATCTCCAGCGCCAGACCTTCACCCACCACGCGGGCACCGATCGACAGGATATTGGCATCGTTGTGTTCGCGGATCATCCGGGCCGAAAACGGGTCAGAGCAAACGCCGCAGCGGATGCCTTTGACTTTGTTCGCGGCCATCATGATGCCCTGCCCGGTGCCACACAGGATGATGCCCAGGTCGCAATCGCCCGAAGCCACTTTCTGCGCCGCTGCTTCGCCGTGCTTGGGGTAATGGGTGCTTTCCGGCGAGGTCGGGCCGATGTCAACCACCTCCCAGCCCTGTGCCTCGATATGCTTGGCGATGGCCTGCCGCATGTCGATCGCGGCATGATCGCTGGAAAGAACGATACGTTTGGTGTCTGCCATGATGAAGGTGTTCCCTTGATGATGTTGCGGATCAGACGGCGGCTGTGCCTCAGATCCAGTTTACCGCAACCCCGATGCGGTCGAAGAATGCCAGAAGATCGCCGCGCGGCATGACCACGGTGCGGTCGTTGACCAGCGGATGCATGTTGATCACATCCACGTCCTGCGCGGCGCGATCCAGATAGAATGTCACATTCTTTTCGACGCCGGTGATCATCGCCAGCGGGCTGACAGCGCCGGGCCGGATGCCCAGATGCTCCATCAACCGGTCTGCCGATCCAAAGCTGAGCCCGGGCGCGCCGATCTCCTTGCCCAGTGCCTTGAGGTCAACCTCGCGGTCCTGCTCGACCGAGATCAGATAATTCCGCTTCTTGCGGTCACGCAAATAGAGGTTCTTGATCTTCAGCGCCGAGACACCCGGCTCGGCCATGTCGGCCTCGACCGTTTTGGCCTCTTCCACGGTCCGGAGCGGCACATGTTCATGCAGCCTGTAGGTCAGCCCCCAATCCTCCAGCCGCGCCAAGAGCGCGTCCGAGGAAACAGGCATGTCATCATGTTGATCGACTGTGGCGTCCACTTTCGCTTCCATAGGCTCGCATTCCGCTCTATCTGAACTGTCCAGTTGGCCCCTCTATTGCCGCAAATCGGCCGCAGGCACAATGCGGCCCCATCGCAGGCGCGCTCTGCACCGGTCTGCTCTGGTCCGCGCGGTTGACTCCTGCCCCCATCCGGCGTATCGACAGCCAACTTTCCGGAAGATCGCCCGAGTCTTCCGGTCCCCGTGAATTTGCCGGGGATCGCCCTCCACCAGCGTGTTACGCCCGTGGGGGCATTTGTGCATGGGCGTCATCGTCCCTACATACGGGGGCAGGAAACCGTAACCGGCTCAGGAGGCCGCAAGGCATGTTTGAAAATCTATCCGAACGCCTTTCCGGTGTTTTCGACCGGCTGACGAAACAGGGCGCCCTGTCCGAGGAAGACGTCAAGACCGCCCTGCGCGAGGTGCGCGTCGCGCTGCTGGAGGCGGACGTATCGCTGCCGGTCGCCCGCGAATTCGTCAAGAAGGTGCAAAACCAGGCCACCGGTCAGGCCGTGACCAAATCGGTCACCCCCGGCCAGCAGGTCGTCAAGATCGTGCACGATGCGCTGGTCGAGACTCTGCAGGGCGAAGGCGATCCCGGCGCGCTAAAAATCGACAACCCGCCCGCACCGATCCTGATGGTCGGTCTGCAGGGCTCGGGTAAGACCACCACCACCGGTAAGCTGGCCAAACGGCTGAAGGAAAAAGACGGCAAGAAGGTCCTGATGGCCTCGCTCGACGTCTATCGCCCGGCGGCGATGGATCAGCTGGCCGTTCTCGGCACCCAGATCGGCGTCGACACCCTGCCCATCGTACCGGGCCAGAAACCCGTCGACATCGCCAAGCGCGCCAAACAGCAGGCGGCGCTGGGTGGTTATGACGTCTATATGCTGGATACCGCCGGTCGCTTGCAGATCGACGAAGTCCTCATGCAGGAAGTCGAAGACGTGCGCGATGTCGTCTCGCCGCGTGAAACCCTGCTGGTTGTCGACGGTCTGACCGGTCAGGTCGCAGTCGAAGTCGCCGAGGAGTTCGACGCCAAGATCGGCATCTCCGGCGTGGTCCTCACGCGGATGGACGGCGACGGACGCGGCGGTGCGGCGCTTTCTATGCGCGCCGTCACCGGCAAGCCGATCCGCTTTGTCGGCCTGGGCGAAAAGATGGACGCCATCGAGACCTTTGAGCCGGACCGGATCGCGGGCCGGATTTTGGGCATGGGCGATATCGTTGCGCTAGTCGAAAAGGCCCAGGAAACCATCGAGGCCGAACAGGCCGAGCGTATGATGAAGCGCATGATGAAGGGTCATTTCAATATGAATGACCTGAAGATGCAGCTGGAACAGATGCTCCAGATGGGCGGCATGCAGGGCATGATGCAGATGATGCCCGGCATGGCAAAGATGGCCAAACAGGTCGAGGATTCCGGCATGGACGACAAGGTGCTGAAGCGCCAGATCGCCATGATCCAGTCGATGACCAAGAAAGAACGTGCCAACCCTGCCTTGTTGCAGGCCTCGCGCAAGAAACGCATCGCGGCCGGCTCCGGCATGGAGGTCTCCGACCTCAACAAGCTTCTGAAGATGCACCGCCAAATGGCGGATGTGATGAAGAAGATGGGCAAGATGGGCAAAGGCAAGATGCTGAAACAGGCCATGAAGGGCATGTTTGGCAAAGGCGGCGGTATGCCCGATATGGCAGGTGGTCTGCCCGGCGGCATGGATCCCAGCCAGATGGACCCCAAGGCGCTCGAAGCCGCAGCCAAGGCGATGGGCGGCAAGGGTGGCCTGCCCGGCGGTCTCTCCGGTTTTGGCAAGAAGAAGTAACAGCTCATGACCGTGACTATTCCTACCATCGAAACCGAACGCCTGATCCTGCGCGCGCCTGACATGTCGGATTTCGACGTGATGTGCGAATTCTACGCCTCCGAACGCGCCACCTACGTCGGTGGCCAGATGAAGCCCGAGCAGGTCTGGCGCCACCTCGCCTGCGAGATCGGTCACTGGCATATGCTGGGCTATGGCCGCTGGATGGTGGACGAGAAATCCACCGGCAAGGTTGCGGGCAACATTGGCCTCTGGAACCCGCACGGCTGGCCCGAGCCGGAAATCGGCTGGGACCTGTTCGAAGGTTTCGGCGGCAAGGGATACGCCACCGAGGCAGCCACCGCAGCGCGCTCTTTTGCTTATGACGTTCTGGGTTGGGACACCGTGATCAGCCTGGTGAACCCGGAAAACCACGCCTCGCGGGCGGTGGCGAAACGGCTTGGTGCGCGCCGCGATGGTGATTACACTCATCCGCGCCTTGGCACGCTGGAGCTTTGGCGTCACCTGTCCCCGGCAGAGGTCACCGACGGCGGCATGGAGGCGTATGCCTGATGCCAGCCTCCATCCCGACCATTGAAACCAAGCGTTTGATCCTCCGCGGCCCCGAGCCCGAGGATTATCCAAACTTTAAGGCGACATTTTCGTCTTATCGCGCGCGTTTCATGGGCGGGCCGCTGAACCCGTATGAATCCTGGATGCTTTATGCCGCTGAAATCGGCCACTGGCAGATCCGCGGCTTTGGCATGTGGATGATCCACGACAAGGTCACGGACGAGACCTACGGCATGGCGGGCGGCTGGAAACCCGCAGGCTGGCCCGAGCGTGAAATCGCCTGGATCATCTGGCCCGAAAAGGCTGGAAAAGGCTACGCGCTGGAGGCGACCAGCGCCGCGCGGAGATATTTCTACGACACCTTGGGCTGGAATGGGGCGGTCAGCTACATCGACCCCAAGAACCTCGATTCCATTCGCCTGGCCGAACGCCTTGGCGCCAAGAAGGACAATGACGCCGAGACCATCGACGGCAGCGACGCGGTCTACCGGCATCCGTCGCCCGAGGCGCTGAAGGGCAGCCAGATAGCCCATGGCATCGAGATGGAAATCAGCCACTACGCCGACCCGCTGTTCAAACCGAAAGGATGGGCCATTGACTGACATGAGCAATGATCCTGTTGCACGCGCCGCCGAAATCCTGAAAGGGCACCGCGAAAGCATCGACCGGCTGGACGCGATCCTTGTCTATACCCTCGGCGAACGCTTCAAGCACACCCAGGCAGTGGGCAAGCTGAAAGCTGAACACGACCTTCCCCCGTCCGATCCGGCCCGCGAGGCAAAGCAGATCGCACGGCTTGAAGACCTGGCAACTCAGGCGGACCTCGACCCTGAATTTGCCAAGGCGTTCCTGAACTTCATCATCGATGAGGTCATTCGCCACCACAAGAAACACCAAGAATAAGCGGGATCGAACCGAATACCGGAAATCCCGTTCAACGCCATCAAAGGAGAATGAAACCATGGCAATGAAAATTCGTCTGGCCCGCGGCGGCTCTAAAAAGCGTCCCTTCTACCGCATCGTGGCTGCTGACAGCCGCATGCCCCGTGACGGTCGCTTCATCGAGAAGCTCGGCACCTACAACCCGCTGCTGCCCAAAGACAGCGAAGAGCGCGTGAAAATGGACATGGAGCGTGTTCAGGCATGGCTCGACAAGGGCGCCCAGCCCACCGACCGTATCGCCCGGATGCTGGAAGCTGCCGGTGTGCGCGCCAAGACCGAGCGCAGCAACCCCAAGAAAGCTGTTCCCGGCAAGAAAGCGCAAGAGCGCGCAGAAGAGAAAGCCGCCAAGGCCGCCGAAGCTGCTGAAGCCGCTGAAGCACCCGCAGACGCGGAATAAGACCATGACGCTGCGAAAGACCCGTGATCAGGGCGCCTTCCCTGAGGGCTTTCGCAGCGAATTGGACCGGTTGATGCGGCTTCGGCGCGATGTGCGCCGTTTCCGCAGGGACCCTGTGGACGAGGCAGTGCTTGCGCGCTGCCTCTCTGCATTTCTGCTGGCGCCTTCGGTGGGGCTCAGCGAACCCTGGCGCATCCTGCGGATCGAAAGCGATACCGCCCGCGCCGCAGCTCTGAAGAATTTCGAAGCCGCCAACGCCGAAGCTTTGCAAGGCTACTCTGGCGCGCAGGCCAAACACTATGCCGGGCTGAAACTCTCAGGCATGCAGGAGGCCCCGGTGCAACTGGCGATCTATTGCGACGATGCCACCAGCAAGGGGCACGGTCTGGGCGCAGGCAGCATGCCGGAAATGCGGCGTTATTCCGTTGTCTGCGCCATCACCCTGTTCTGGCTGTCGCTGCGCGCCGAAGGGTTGGGCCTTGGCTGGGTCTCGGTGCTGGATCCCGAGCAGCTGAACCGCGATCTAAAGGCCCCGGAAGGTTGGCAGCTGATCGGCTATTTCTGCATTGGCCACCCCGAAGTCACCGAGGACGAGACCCCGGAACTGGAACAGCAAGGCTGGGAAAGCCGCCGGGACGGCCTGCCGGTCGAAACCCGCTGATCCGCAAGACGGCATCTGCCGACCTCTGGGAGGCGGCCAGCGAAACTTCGCCTTGTCATGAACACCCCAATGGCTCAGATAGGGTTGGATGAAACCGGTCTGCGATCAACAGTTACACAGGATACAGCCATGAGCGATCTGATTTGCATCGGCGCGGTGGCCGGCGCCTTCGGGGTACGGGGTGAAGTCCGCCTGAAAAGCTTTTGCGCCAATCCCGAGGACATCGAAACCTATGGCCCGCTCAGTTCTGAGGACGGCAGCCAGAGCTATACCGTGTCCCTAACATCGGTGGTCAAGAACGGCTTTGCCGCTCGGCTGGGCGGGGTGGAGACCAAGGAACAGGCCGATGCGTTGAAGGGGCTGCGCCTGTTTGCTCCGCGCGACCGTCTGCCGAGCCTACCCGATGATGAGTATTATCATGCCGACCTGATCGGTCTTGATGTCTATGATACCGGCGGCACCCTGCTGGGGCAGGTGAAATCGGTACAGAACCACGGCGCTGCCGATCTGTTGGAACTGCACGGCCCGGGGATGAAGAACACGGTTCTGCTGCCCTTTACCCTTGCGGCGGTCCCGACAGTGGATCTGGAACAGGGCCGGATCATCGCCGACCCGCCCGAAGGGCTGTTCTGAGCAACTGCAGCGCCTGCCAATCCTTACTGTTCAGTCGGTATGGTTTCTTTGAAACCAGTCAAAAACCGTCTCGACCCCACTCAGAAGGGTTATGTCCCGCTCCTGCAGCTCAGCCCCCGGTGCGGGTAGGCGCAGCCATGAGCGGTAGAGGCGATGCAGAAACAGGAACCGGAAAACCGGATCTTGCGTCACGGCCTGCCCGTAGCCTTGCTCAAAGGCGGCCCAGTCGCTGCACGCGACGCCGCCAAATCCAACCGCCTGCCCCTGCGCCCCGTCCCCTGTGGCCAAATGGTCAGGCAGGTTCGCCAGCCAGAGGTTGGCAATATCCGAATGCGGCAGGGAAAATCGGGCGTTGGAAAAATCGATGAACGAGACCAGATCCTCGGTGATCAGAATGTTCCTGAAATGCAGATCCCCATGCTGCAGCGCCGCCTGATAGGGCAGCCCTCGCGCCTCCCGCGCGAAGCGGTGCAGCATCGCACAGAGACCCAGAAACCTATTTGGCCTGCGGATCTGCAAATCGCCCGCCCGCACCTTGGCAGCCCGGCCCTGCACCCGCGCCAGATGCGGTTTTGGCCAAAACCGGCGCTGCTCCACTGCTCCGGCCGCATGCAACTGCGCCACGGCACCGCCAATCCGGCGCAGCAGAACCGCCCTATTGCCCAGACCGTGATCCGCAAAGGACAGCTCGCGATAAGCCGTTTCGCCGGGCGCAAACTCAAAAAGCGCGATGGGGCGCTCCGGATCCAGCCAGATCAAGTCCGGCACATTGACGCCCGGTACATCGCGCAGCGCCTGCGCCGCCGCGCGGTGGCGTTCGTGGTGGGCGCGCAAGGCCGCCAGGTTGCCCTCAGAAAAATCCGCCCGCAGCACGAAACGACGTTCGTCCGCCGTCCGGATCCCCAGAACCGCGCGGCTGTCCTGCCGGGACGAATTCACCTGCATCATACTGAAAGCGGCCCCATCCGGCGGCAGGCCGGTTTCTGCAGCGATCTGCGGCCAAAGCGCCATCGCACGCTGCTCCACCTCTGCCACGGATGGCTTCTGGTGGAAGGCAGGCAGCCGGTTCATCATTTCATCGGGCATGGCAGGGGCAAAGCTTTCTGTTGCGACCGGCCCAGTTTCAACTAAACAACGGGATATGAGCAACCCGACAAAATCCCATGGCCGCAAGGCGATCCGCCCAACGCTGAAACCGCGTGAACTGATGACTCCGACTCCGGATCTGGCCGGGGTGTGGAAGGTCAAGATCATGACCCTGTTCCCCACCGCCTTTCCCGGTGTGCTGGGCGAAAGCCTTACCGGCAAGGCCCTGCAGGAAGGGCTGTGGCAGATGGAGACCATCGACCTGCGCCAGTTCGGCGTCGGCAAGCATCGTAACGTGGATGACACCCCCGCAGGCGGCGGCGCCGGGATGGTGCTGCGCCCCGATGTGCTGGGCGAGGCGATCGACCATGCCATGGATGGGGTGCAGGGCAACTGGCCGCTGATCTACCTGTCGCCGCGCGGGCGGCGCATGGACCAGAAGATGATGCAGAACCTTGCGCGTTGCGACAGCATGACCCTGCTGTGCGGGCGGTTCGAAGGCGTCGATGAACGGGTGCTGGAACACTATGGCATTCAGGAAGTCAGCCTCGGCGATTTCGTGATGACCGGCGGTGAAATCGCAGCGCAGGCCCTGATCGACGCCACCGTGCGACTGATCCCCGGCGTCCTGGGCAACCAGGCCTCAACCGAGGAGGAAAGCTTTTCCTCCGGGCTGCTGGAACATCCGCAATACACTCGCCCCGCCGAATGGAAGGGCCGCGAGATCCCCGAGATCCTGATGTCCGGCCATCACGGCAAGATCGCCGAATGGCGTCACCAGATGAGTGAAGAAATCACCAAGGCGCGCCGCCCGGACCTGTGGGACGCCTATTGCGAGACCAAGAAGGACTGATCCGGGGACGGGACCTATACAGCCCCCGGCCCCGCCGCGTCAGGGCGCGGCGTTGTTCTTCTTGACGGTCAGGTCCGTCCCCTTGCGGAAGGTGATGTCCCCCTTGGACTGCTTGCGCTCGGTCTCCCAGCCCAGTTGCCCCGAGGAAATGCTATCGTCGGGATAATGCGTCTTCAGTTTCCAGGCGCCGCCGCCTGCGCTGCGCTCCAGCACCACCCGGCAATGGGGGATCATCTTCACCCCGCCATCGCGTTCAATGAACTTGACGTTCAGCGCCTTGAACAGCTGGTCCATGGTCTGCGCGCCGGTTTCGAATTTCTTCAGTTCGCTCTTCACTGTGGACACATCGACAGCGTCACCATCCCGCTCGACCGCGTAGCCCCAGCCAACCGAACTGGATGGCTTGCCCAAGAGCACGGTCAGATTCTTGAACTCGGTGGTGACCGCCGTGTGGTCCGAGGTGTTGCCCTCGGCCCAATGGGTGAAATCCTTGAGCTTGTTGGCCACGTCCAGCGCCGCCTCTACCGCTTCTTTTTCCAGAACCGGCGTGGCCCACATCGACCCTTTGCCGCCGCTGTACTGGGTCCTGTCGAACTTGTTGACGATATTCTGCGCGGTATTGTCGATGTCAGCGATCACGCGTTTGCCGTCCTCTTCGGTGTAGGTGACCTTGACCTGGTTCCAGGTTTCCGTCTGCGTCACACCTTTTTCCTGACGGCTGACGCCCGAAGTATTGCCATCCTGATCCGGGGTGACGCCATCCTGCGTTGAGGCGCGCATCGCCTGGCGCTCCATCCCGGTCTGTGCGCCGTGGCGACCGGTGCCATGTCCCTCGCCACCCTCTTCGGCCTTTAGCCGCTCCTCCTGCCAGGCCTGCGCCTCGGCCTGTTTCTTGATCAGCGCCTCGATCTGGGCCCGGGCCTGATCCACCGGTACGCTGTCGAGCATCTCATCCAGCGCCGAGATGCGTGATTTGATATTGCCCAGTGCGGTGACGAATGCCTTTTCCTTCTCCAGCTTCTCGCTTTTCATCTTTTCGATGTTTTCAAGCAGCTCGCTGCGCGAGGTCTCCAGCACCTGACGCGCCTTGTCGAGCCGATCTGAACTGGCATCGACCTGACGCTGCTTGGAGGCGATGTCCTTTGGCTTGGTCAGCCCCGACAGAGTGTCCTGCAGATCCTTCAACACGCCCGCCTCACGGGTCACGGCGGCCTCCAGTTTCTTCAACTTTTCCGCTTCGGATTTGATGCGCGAGGCGAGCACCTTGGCAGCCTGTCCTGCTTCGGATTTGTCAAAGTCAGAACTGCGTTTCTCGGCGCTCTGCTCCTCAGAGGCCAGCGCCTCCTTCACATAGCCGACCATTTCCTTGTCGAGCTGCTCCAACCGTTTCTGTCCGTCGGCCCATTCACCCTTTTTGAAATGCTCGACGACGGCTGCGAAATGCTGACGCAGCGCCTTGCGCTCGTCGTCCATGATCTTGCCTTTGACCTTGTCAAAGCGAGCCGTGGTTGCCTTCAGCCGGGTCTTGGCGTTGACCTCTTCGCGCGACGCCTCCGAGCCGCCGCCGATCAGGCCAATCAGCTCTTCCATCCGGGTGTTGAGTTTGCTCAAGATCGCGGCTGCCTTGTCCACCGCGCTGTCCTTCTGCTCCTCAATCTGGCCGAACAGGATGCGCAGCTCCTTGCGTTCCTCGTCGGTGATCTTGCCCTTGATCTTGTCAAACCGCGACACCACAGCCTGCAGCCGTTTTTCGAACTTACCATCGGCGCTGTCCGCCCCGCCAGCGTCCACATCCGCGTCCACGATCTTATAGGCGAACTGCGTGCCCTTCATGACCGGCTTCAGATTCTTTTCCAGAATCTTGCCCTTGACCGGGCTCAGCTTCAGGGTGCCATCCTCAACAAAACAGCGGCCGACGGCGTGCGTCTTGGCCTTGGCTTTCAGCTCTTTCAGCAACGGCGCGGCGGTCTCTCCGACCACCAGAATAGTCTGCGGCGCGCCATTGAGCGCCACCTGATCGTAGTAATGAAACTCGCTCAGGCTCGCGTCGAGCTTTTTGAGTTCCTTCTTCAGCTCCGCCTTGTAGCTTTGTTCACTATTGAAAATATCCAGCTTTTTGAAAGGCATGGTCACTCCTCCTACCCATGAGGCACATTTAAACAGCACGGCCAGAAAGAGCCGCCGCAACAACTTGATCTATCAATTCCCCCAAACGGTAGCCCCATAAGCCCCGGCGAGCAAAACAAAAGCGTTGCGAAGAAGTGGGGTTACGGCACAATTCCCTTGAAACATTGGCGCCACAGGCCTAAAAGCCGCTCGTCTGGTACCGGATTCGGTTCCGGGCGTTTTGCCTATGTGCGCATATCCTGCCTGACTTTCTTCGGTCATCTGACAGGGCGCGGATCGGCACTCAGGAACGATCGGTGTGATCTCTGGCGGGCTGCACAAGCGGGACCCGGTGAAGACCAAGAGCTCTCATATCCGCGCAAAACTTCGTGGAACAACCACGAGCAAAATAGGAGAAGATCAGATGGACCTGATCGCACAGCTGGAGGCGGAACAAGTTGCCGCCCTGGGGAAAGAGATCCCCGATTTCAAAGCCGGTGACACCATCCGCGTCGGCTACAAAGTGACCGAAGGCTCGCGTAGCCGTGTTCAGAACTACGAAGGCGTCTGCATCAGCCGCAAGAACGGTTCTGGCATCGCCGGTTCCTTCACCGTCCGCAAGATTTCGTTTGGCGAAGGCGTGGAGCGTGTGTTCCCGCTGCATTCGACCAACATCGACAGCATCACCGTCGTGCGCCGTGGCCGCGTGCGTCGTTCCAAGCTGTACTACCTGCGTTCGCGTCGCGGCAAATCCGCCCGTATCGCTGAAGACGCAAACTACAAAGCTAAAGCGTAAGGAGTGGTATCATGAAAGCCGACACCCATCCCGACTACCACTTCATCGACGTCAAAATGACCGATGGCACCATCATCAAGATGCGTTCCACCTGGGGCAAGGACGGCGACCAGCTGTCGCTGGACATCGACCCCTCCGTGCACCCCGCATGGACCGGCGGTTCGACCCGCCTGATGGACGCCGGTGGCCGCGTGTCCAAGTTCAAAAAGAAATACGAAGGTCTGGGCTTCTAAGACCAACTATCTGTTTCGAACGAAAACCGCTCCATTCGGGGCGGTTTTTTTATTTTTGGCGCAAGCACAAATGAGATAGAGGCCATGCATAGCCCGAGCGAAAATTGTAAAATCTTTTCAAATTGACAAGCTTTTTGGGGCACAGTTTTTCGAAATCGTGGATACACTGAAACGAAAGGCCGCAGCCAATGCTCTCCCAAGCCAGCCCTTCCCGCATCAAAAACCTCCCCGAGGCTTTGGCGGGGAATCGAGGGCATGGAACCCCCGTGAGCCAATCGGAAGTCACTGCGGCGGTTACTCTTTTCCGAGAAGGCAGGATCTCAGACGCCCTGTCCACAGCACAAGCTCTGGCGAAACGCTCCCCCGACTTGGTCCCATTGCTGGACTTGCAGGGCGCGTGCCTGAAGGCCCAAGGCGACCTCCTAGGCGCTCTGGATTTCTTCAAACGCAGTCTGGAGGCTGGAGGCAATCCCGCCATCGGGCATTTCAATATCGGCGCTATACTTCTTCAAATCAATTACCTTGATCTCGCAACCGAACACCTGAGCAAGGCCGTCGTCCTAGATCCGAAAAACCCGGCGGCGAGCAGAGCACTGGCCATGTCCCTGAACGAACAAGGCCACTATGCGGAAGCCGTGCATATCATCTCAGCTCTTATCGAGAACAATCCGGTTACCGATGAATTACTCAACGTACTGGGCCTATCACTACGCCGCCTTAACCGTCTGACAGAGGCGAAGGCCTGCTATAATTCGGTGACCCCGACCTCACCAGCTGGTGGAGAAGCCCAATATCAGCTTGGCCTCATTGCATTATCCGAAAACAAAAATGACACCGCAAAGCAGCATTTCCAGAACGCTCTGGACCTAAATCCCCGGCTGACGCCCGTGCACCGCAACATGTCCCTGGTGATCACCTATGACAAGGATCATCCCCACCTGAGAGACATGCAACAACTCCTCAACGAGGGCGACCTGCAGCCCAGCGCAGAAAGCGAACTGCGTTTTGCGCTCTACAAAGCTCTGAATGATACCAGGCAGTACGACGCCGCATTTGAGCATCTGGAACAGGGCAACAGCCTCAAGAAGCAAACGATCAGATATTCGATCGAGAAGGACGAAGGCATATTTGCGTACCTGAAGCATACCTTTGCTGAACCGGCACCGGTTGCCACATCTGAGCTCGGCTTTCGGCCAATTTTCATCGTCGGGCTGCCGCGCTCAGGCACAACGGTAACGGAACGCATCCTATGCGGCTGCGAAGGTGTGACAGGCGCTGGCGAATTGCAGTATTCCACAACTGCCATGTCCAAGCTGATGCAGCAGATGGCAACAAAGAAGCAAACGAAATTCACACAAGCCGACGCACAGGCCCTGCGAGACGCAGTTGGGCAGGCCATGCAGGGTCACGCCAATGGCGCACCTGTTGTAATCGACAAGATGCCGCTCAACTTTCGTTGGGTCGGCGGCCTTCTGGCAGCTTTCCCCGAGGCGCGGATCGTCTACACCACGCGCATGCCCCGCGATCAGCTCTGGTCTCTTTATCAGGTTTGCATGGCGGGTAGTGGCAATGGGTTCAGCTATGATCTCAGCGACATTGCCCAATATCAGGCTCTAACGCGGGACCTGATGCAACACTGGATGCGGCTGTTTCCGGACCAGATCCATCAACTGGACTATCACGCGCTCACGAAAGATCCCGAAGAGCACATCCGGCCATTGGTGGATTTCTGCGGGCTGGAATGGTCCGATGACTGCCTGCATCCAGAAAACCGTGAGAGCGCCATTCAAACGGCATCGTTGCAGCAGGCGCGACAGCCCATCTATCATCGCTCGACCCCGGATTGGTTGCCCTATGAGACACATCTTGCACCGGCATTCGAGCAGTTGAACCAATTGGCGCTTTAACTGCGCCGGAACGAAGTGTGCCAATTAACACATGGCATCCTGCGGCAGTGCATCAGTTGCACTGGTGCCCCCGCCTGATGCGGCAAAAAATCAGGCTCTAATTGGGGTAGTTCAACGCTTTTCATTGATTCGGGCACTGTCTATAGTCCGCAGAAAATCGCTCCCGCGGCGCGGGGAACCAAAGGGATCATTGAATGGCGCATATCATTGTCGTCGGCAACGAAAAGGGCGGTGCGGGGAAATCCACCGTCTCCATGCATGTGGCAACCGCTCTGGCACGGCTGGGGCACAAGGTGGCGGCGCTGGATCTGGATCTGCGGCAACGCTCGCTTGGTCGGTATCTGGAGAACCGCAAGGCCTTCATGACCCAGGCCGGGCTGGAACTGCCGATTGTCGATCTGCACGAATTGCCGGACATCGATCCCGACAGTCTGCAACCGGGCGAAAACATCTATGATCACCGCCTGTCCGCTGCCGTCTCCAGCCTGGAGCCGGACAATGATTTCATCCTGATCGACTGTCCCGGCTCGCACACCCGGCTGAGCCAGGTGGCGCATTCGCTGGCCGATACGCTGATCACGCCGCTGAACGACAGTTTCGTCGATTTCGACCTGCTGGCCCATACCGATGACAAGGGCGACAAGATCACCGGCCCGTCGGTCTATTCGGAAATGGTCTGGAATGCGCGCCAGTTGCGGGCGCAGGCCGGGCTGAAACCCATCGACTGGATCGTGATCCGCAACCGCGTGGGCACCCAGCGCATGGTCAACAAGGAAAAGATGGAGCGCGCCATCAACATGCTGTCCAAACGGATCGGCTTCCGCGTCGCCCCCGGTTTTTCAGAGCGGGTGATTTTCCGCGAACTCTTCCCGCGCGGCCTGACTCTGCTGGATCTCAAGGACGTGGGCGTCAAACAGCTGAACATCTCCAACATCGCGGCCCGGCAAGAGCTGCGGGACATGATGAAAGAGCTGAACCTGCCGGGCGTCGAGATCAATATCTGAGTCCTGCCCGGCTCGCTCCCCTCTTTGGCGCCGGATCAGTCCTTACCGAGGCTGATCCGGCGTCTCGTAGATGGTGAACAATTCGATCGGCTCGGCCACGCTGCGCAGCATGTAGCGGCCGAGAGATACCAGATCGTGCCCCGCCTCTGCCCCGGCGCGCTGCACCTCCTGTGACAGGATCACGCTTTGCCCGACCGAGTGGTGCAAGCCGGAAATCCGCGCCGTCTGGTTGACGATCGGCCCGATCACGGTGAAATCCAGTCGGTTTTCCGAACCGATATTGCCATAAAGAATGTCCCCGGCGTGCAGCGCCAGGGTGAACCCCGGCGCAGGCAGTCCTGCCTCGGCCCGCTCGATATTGCGCAGGCGGATCTTCTGACGCAGCTCACTCGCCGCATCCAAAGCCGCCTTGGCGTCCTTGCTGAGCGAACCGAGGTTAAACATCGTTAGCATCCCATCGCCCATGAACTTCAGGATATTGCCCCCGTGGGACTGGATCACGGTCACGGCAATGCCGAAATAATCGTTCAGCATGTCGATCACCTCGGGGCCCGGCACCTGCTCGGCGAGGCTGGTAAAGCCTTTGAGATCGAACAGGCAGATGACCGCGTTGATCCGGTCCGACGACCCGCGCTGGATTTCGCCAGACAGCACTCGCCGCCCGGCATCGCGCCCCAGATAGACCTGCAACAGATCCTTGGCCATCTGCTGGTTTGACATCGACTTCAGCGCCAGACCCAAATGCGGCGCGATACTGCGCAGCAAGGACAAATCGCGTTCGCTGAAACCATCCGGGTGATCGCTGCTCAGAGAGATCAACACCCCTTCGGAGGGCCTGCTGGGATCCAGCGGGACCTTTTCGTCGGAAAACCGCAGGCCAAAGGCGAAATAGTCGGTCACGCCCTGCGCCCGCAGATCCCCCAGCATTGGGAAACGGACGACATGCTGATCATTCAGATCCGAGCGGAATTCCTCCAGATCCTCAGCCAGAAGATGGAACAGCGGGCTTTGCAGCCAGGCATCGCGCGGCGCCTGCCGGTGCTCGTAGCGTTCCTGAGACATCCCGCCAGTGCGGGTCCAGCTGAACCCGATCCCGCCGAACTGCGGGTGAAAGGCTCTTTGCGCCAGATGAAACCGCCACAGGGGCATGCCGAGGGCGACCATCTGCTCGCAGAACGCCTGCAGGAAACCTTCGCGCTCATGGCTGCGCAGCCCTTGCTCGGTCAGCCAGGAGATCAAGGCGGGGGCTCGGCTGTCTGTCTGATCCACGGGAAAGGGTCCTCGGTTTGCGCGGGTGTTTTGCCAGTATCCGGCACTCTCTGTGTTCGGCAGTATCTGGGGTGCCGAAGTCCGAATGTCTATTCCTCGATTCCAGCCAACTGACGCAACATGCGCCGAAGGGTCTGTTCCTCTTCTGGGCTGAACCGGGCCGCAAGCTGCTTGTCATAGCTTGCCGCCTGCCCGCGCAGGTCGCGATAGGCCGCCTCCCCCGCCGGGGTCAGCTTCAGGTGCTCCGACCGCCGGTCCGCCGTATCCCTGTTGCGGGTGATGAAGCGGCGCTCGGTTAGCTTTGCCACCGCCCGGCTGATCTTGGTCTTGTGGATCTTGGCGCGCTGACCGATCTCCTTGGCCGTCATGGTGCCATAAGTGCCAAGGTGGAACAGTACCCGCCATTCGTTGCGCAGCATCCCATAACGGTTCTTGTAATAGGACTGAAAGGCAAGCGAGCTTTCCTCGGCCGCACGGTTCAGCAGGAACGGCAGGAAATCCTGCAAAGCGAAATCATCTTTTTCGGTCATTTGCCCCTCCAACCCTTGTTAGTTACAAAATCAACTATTACCCCGGCAAGCGGAAAAGGAGGAACGCGCCATGAATCGACCCACAAATCCCTATGAGATGGTCCAGGCCCCTTCGCTTGCTGGCCCGCACGAGGGCTATATGCCCGGCTTTGGCAACGACTATGAAACCGAGGCTCTGCCCGGCGCCCTGCCCCAGGGCATGAACAGCCCGCAGAAATGCAATTACGGTCTTTACGGCGAGCAGCTGAGCGGCACCGCTTTCACCGCCGAGCGTGTTGAGCGCACCTGGTGCTACCGCATCCGCCCTTCGGTGAAGCACTCGCACCGGTATGAAAAGATCGACCTGCCCTATTGGAAATCCGCGCCCTGCGTCGATCCCGATGTGACCTCGCTCGGTCAGTATCGCTGGGATCCGGTGGCCCACGGCGGCGAGCCGCTAACTTGGCTGACCGGCATGCGCACCATGACCACCGCAGGCGATGTGAACACCCAGGTCGGCATGGCCAGCCATGTCTATCTTATCACCGAATCCATGAAGGACAGCTATTTCTTCTCGGCTGACAGTGAGCTCCTGGTCGTCCCGCAGGAGGGCCGCCTGCGCTTCTGTACAGAACTCGGCATCATCGATCTGGAGCCGAAGGAAATCGCCATCCTGCCGCGCGGCCTGCTGTATCGGGTCGAAGTTCTGGAAGGCCCCGCACGCGGTTTCGTCTGCGAAAACTACGGTCAGAAGTTCGAACTGCCGGGCCGTGGCCCGATCGGCGCCAACTGCATGGCCAACCCGCGCGACTTCAAGGCGCCCGTGGCGGCGTTTGAGGACCGCGAGGTGCCCTCGACCGTGACCATAAAATGGTGTGGCCAGTTCCACGAGACCAAGATCGGCCATTCGCCGCTGGATGTGGTCGCCTGGCACGGCAACTATGCGCCGGTGAAGTACGATCTGCGCACCTATTGCCCGGTCGGCGCGGTCCTGTTCGATCACCCCGATCCCTCGATCTTCACCGTGCTGACCGCGCCTTCGGGCCAGCCGGGCACCGCGAATATCGACTTCGTGCTGTTCCGCGAACGCTGGATGGTGGCGGAAAACACCTTCCGCCCGCCCTGGTATCACAAGAACATCATGTCCGAGCTGATGGGCAATATCTATGGCCAGTATGACGCGAAACCCCAGGGCTTCATCCCCGGCGGCATGTCTTTGCACAACATGATGCTGCCGCATGGGCCGGACAAGAACGCATTCGAAGGCGCGTCGAACTCGAACCTCGGGCCGGAGAAGCTGGAAAACACCATGTCCTTCATGTTCGAAACCCGCTTCCCGCAGCACCTGACCGAATTCGCCGCCAAGGAAGCGCCGCTTCAGGACGATTACATCGACTGCTGGGCCGACATCGAAAAGAAATTCGACGGCACGCCGGGCCTGAAGTAAGCCTGTAGCCATAGCCGTTTTCAGCGCCGGGGTGATCCCGGCGCCCGCACATAACACTTGGGAGACACCATGCCCCTTTTGAAATCCTGGGTCGCCTCGGCCAATTCCGCCGACACGCCCTTTCCGCTGAACAACCTGCCCTATGGCGTTTTCTCCGTCGGTGAGGAAGATCCCCGCTGCGGCGTCGCCATTGGCGATATGATCCTCGACATGCAGGCCGCCGAAGAGGCGGGTCTCATCGACCTGACCGACTACGCCCTCTTCGAAGTGCCCTTCTGGAACGACCTGATGGAGGAAGGCCCCGCCGTCTGGGCCGCCCTGCGCGAGCGCCTGATGGCACTTCTCTCCGAAGGTGCTGCCGAACAGGCCAAGGTCGAGCCGCTCCTGGTGCCGATGAAGGACGCCGAGCTGCACATGCCGATGATGGTCAGCGAATACACCGATTTCTATGCAGGCAAGAACCACGCCGTCAACGTCGGCACCATGTTCCGCGGCCCGGAAAACGCCCTGCCGCCGAACTGGCTGCACATTCCGATCGGCTACAATGGCCGCGCGTCGTCCGTTGTGGTGTCCGGCACCGATGTGCGCCGCCCCTGGGGTCAGCTGAAAGGGCCGAATGACGACGCCCCCCGCTGGGCACCCTGCGCGCGCTTTGATATCGAACTGGAAATGGGCGCCATCGTCGGCACCCCCTCCGAAGGGCCGATCACCGTGGCCGAGGCCGACGCCAATATCTTTGGCTACGTGCTGCTGAATGACTGGTCCGCGCGTGATATCCAGGCCTGGGAATACCAGCCGCTTGGCCCCTTCCAGGCCAAGGCGACCGCTACCACCATCAGCCCCTGGATCGTGACAAAGACAGCCCTTGAACCCTTCCGCTGCGACACGCCCCCCCGCGAGGTCGAGCTTCTGGACCACATCAAGGACTGCGGGCCGATGCTTTATGACATCGACCTTGAGGTCACCATGGCGCCCGAAGGCAAACCAGCCACCACCATCGCGCGCACCAACTACAAAGAGATGTACTATTCCGCCGCGCAGCAGCTGGCGCATCACACCACCTCGGGCTGCCCGATGAATGCCGGTGATCTCTTGGGTTCTGGCACTATCTCGGGCGAGACCAAGGAAAGCCGCGGCTCGCTTCTGGAACTCAGCTGGGGCGGCAAGGAGCCTCTGACGCTGGAGACCGGCGACGAGCGTTCCTTCATCGTTGATGGCGACACGCTGACCCTGAAGGGTGCGGCCAAGGGCGACGGCTACATGATCGGCTTTGGTGACTGTGTGGGCAAAGTGCTGCCCGCGCTGGACGACCCTTACAAGCGCTGATCCGTGATATCCCTCGACCATATCCAGATTGCCATCCCCAAGGATGGAGAGATCAAGGCCCGCGCCTTTTGGTGTGAAGGCCTTGGTCTAGCCGAGATCGAAAAGCCCGAAGCGCTGAAAGCGCGCGGCGGCCTGTGGCTGTCACTGGCCGGATCCGAGCTGCATCTGGGCGTGGAAGAGGGTTTCACCCCCGCACGCAAGGCCCATCCGGGTTTTGCGGTAGACGACATCGACACGATCGCAGCGCGGATCGCGGCCACTGGCCAGTCGCCGCGCTGGGACGACACCATCAAGAACCGCCGCCGGTTCTTTGCCGAAGATCCCTTCGGCAACCGGCTTGAGTTTCTGCAAAAGGACTGAACACATGGCAAAGGCATTCGCGTCGCAAGGCGACATGACGGAAAAGAAGATCAGCTTCACCGAGGTGGGCGAAGGGCTTTACGCCTTCACCGCCGAGGGCGATCCGAACTCGGGCGTGATCATCGGCGATGATAGCGTGATGATCGTCGAGGCGCAGGCCACCCCGCGTCTGGCAAACAAGGTGATCGAATGCGTGCGCTCGGTCACCGACAAGCCGATCACCCATGTGGCGCTGACCCACTACCACGCGGTGCGGGTTCTGGGCGCCTCCGCCTTTGGCGCGCAGCAGATCATCATGGGCGACACCGCCCGCGCCATGGTCGTGGAACGCGGCCAGGAGGACTGGGACAGCGAGTTCCAGCGCTTCCCGCGCCTGTTCGAAGGCCACGAAAGCATTCCGGGCCTCACCTACCCCACCACCACGTTTTCCGACGATATGACCATCTATCTTGGCAACCGCCGGGTTGACCTGATGCACCTGGGCCGCGCCCACACCGCGGGCGACATCGTGATCCACGTGCCGGATCAGAACGTCATGTTCACTGGCGATATCGTGGAATACCACTCGGCCTGCTATTGCGGCGACGGTCACTTCAGCGACTGGGGCGACACGCTGGACGCCATCAAATCCTTTGACGTGGATGCCATCGCGCCGGGCCGTGGCGACGCGCTCGTCGGCAAGGAGATGGTCAACGCCGCCATCGAGAACACCCGTGATTTCGTCGAAAGCACCTACCGCCCCGCCGCCCGCGTGGCTGCCCGCAACGGCACCCTGAAAGAGGCCTGGGACGCGGTGCGCGAAGAGTGCGATCCCAAGTTCAAAGACTACGCGATCTACGAACACTGCCTGCCCTTCAACGTTGCCCGCGCCTATGACGAAGCCCGCGGTATCGACACCCCCCGCATCTGGACTGCCCAGCGCGATCTGGAAATGTGGGACGCCCTGCAGGGGTGAGCGGCGTTCCGCAATCGCTCCAGTGGAGCGATTGGGCCGCGAACGGGCGGTGCCCCGGGTTCCATCCAACCTGTGGGGCGGTTTGATCCAGATCGTACCGCCCCGCACAAAGACATGAGACGATGACAACAGCCTCCCGGCCAACCCCATGGCCGGGAACCGGAGAAGCTGTGCCAAGCGGCACCCTTTGGGAGGACACCAGATGAACAAGATCTTTGAAGTGCCCCTGTACCCGTATGAACGCCATGCGGATCAGGACGCCCCGGCGCCGGTGCGGCGCAAGGTGGTGATCATTGGCGCAGGCCCGGTCGGCCTTGCCGCAGCCATCGACCTGGCCCAGCAGGGCATCGAGGCGGTGATCCTGGATGACAACGACAAGGTCAGCTTCGGCTCCCGCGCGATCTGTTTCGCCAAACGCCCGCTGGAGATCCTTGACCGCCTTGGCTGCGGTCAGCCGATGGTGGACAAGGGCGTGCAGTGGAACATCGGCAAGGTCTTCTTCGATGATCGTCAGGTCTATGAATTCAACCTGCTGCCGGAGGAAGGCCACAAACGTCCGGCCTTCATCAACCTGCAACAGTATTACTTCGAAGAGTACCTGGTGAACCGGGTCAAGGAATTGCAGGCCGAAGGCGCCCCGATCGAGATCCGCGGCCGCAACAAGGTCTCCGCTATCGGCACCCACCCCGATCACGTGACGCTGGAAATCGACACGCCCGAAGGGTCTTACAATATCGAGGCAGACTGGCTGATCGCCTGCGATGGCGCCGGCTCTCCGACCCGGCAGATGCTGGGGCTCGATTTCGTGGGCCGCGTGTTCGAGGACAACTTCCTTATCGCCGATGTGGTGATGGAGGCCGACTTCCCCACCGAACGCTGGTTCTGGTTCGATCCGCCCTTCAACAAAGGCCAGTCGGCGCTGTTGCACAAACAGCCTGATGGCGTCTGGCGCATCGACCTGCAGCTGGGCTGGGACATCGACAAGGAGCGCGAGAAACGCCCCGAGAACGTCATTCCCCGCCTCAAGGAAATGCTGGGCGAGGATGTGAAATTCGAACTGGAATGGGTGTCGATCTACACCTTCCAGTGCCGCCGCATGGAAAACTTCCGCCATGGCCGCGTGTTGTTTGCGGGCGATGCGGCCCATCAGGTCTCTCCCTTCGGGGCGCGCGGTGCGAACTCGGGTCTGCAGGACACCGATAACCTGTGCTGGAAGCTGAAACTGGTGATGGAGGGCAAGGCCCCCGAAAGCCTGCTCGACAGCTACGATCAGGAACGGGTCTATGGCGCCGACGAGAATATCCTGAATTCCAGCCGCTCCACCGATTTCATCACCCCGAAATCGGAAATGTCGCGCGTGCTGCGTGATGCGGTTCTGGACCTCAGCGAACATTTCGAATTCGCCCGCCCGCTGGTGAACTCGGGCCGCTTGTCGGTGCCTTGCACCTATGACGGATCGCACCTGAATTCCGCCGATGCGCTGCCCAATGGGCCGGAGCGCACCCGCCCCGGATCGCCCTGCCCCGATGCGCCGCTTGGCGATGACTTCCTGCTGCCGAAACTGGCGGACAAGTTCACTCTGCTGACCATCGACGCCGAGGCCCCCGATATGATCGAGGAAGACGGTATCGAAGTCACCCGGCTGGCGCTGTCGGTCAAGGACGACCGCACCCTCGCCCTGAAGGAACGTTACCTCGGCGACAATGCCAGCGGCGTTTACCTGATCCGCCCGGATCAGCACGTGGCCGCCCGCCGCCCCTCCTATGACGACAACCAGTTCCGCGCCGCCATCCGCCGCGCCGTGGGCAAGGAGTAACACGGATGTCCGACCAACTGATCCTGACCCCGAACATCGACGGCGCAGACGATTTCTACGCCGATCTTCTGGCCGCACACGAAGGCCTTTCCAAGGCCGACAGCGACGCGCTCAATGCGCGGCTGGTGCTGGTCCTGTCCAACCACATTGGGAAACGCGCGATCCTGAAACAGGCGCTGGCTGCCGCCGCGCTTCAGCCTTCGGAGGAGAGCAAGTGAAAATCGAGAAAATCCACCACGTCGCCTATCGGTGCAAGGACGCCAAGGAAACGGTGGAGTGGTACAACAAGATGCTGAAGATGGACTTTGTCCTGGCCATTGCCGAGGATCACGTCCCGTCCACACATGAACCCGACCCTTACATGCATGTCTTCATGGATGCGGGCGACGGCAATGTCCTGGCGTTCTTCGAACTGCCCACCAAGCCCGAGATGGGCCGCGATCCGAACACCCCGGAATGGGTGCAGCACATCGCCTTCAAGGTGAAGGACCGCGACACGCTGATCGAATTCAAGGACCATCTTGAGGCCAACGGTGTCGAGGTGCTGGGTGTGACGGATCATTCGATCTTCCACTCGATCTATTTCTTCGACCCGAACGGCCACCGGGTGGAACTGGCCTGCCCAGATCCCAAGGAAGAGGCGCTGCTGGAAAAACTGGACGCCGTGAAATGGGAGATGCTGGAGGAATGGTCAAAGACCAAGAAGGCGCCCAAACACGCAGACTGGCTGCACGCCAAGGAACTGAGTAACGTCTGAACAACAGACCGAAACACAAAGACCGCATCCGGGGATCCCGGGTGCGGTTTCATATCAGGCAGGCACAAGAGGGAGAGACTGATGACGGATGTGGTGCTTTTTGATTACTGGCGGTCGTCGGCCAGCTACCGGCTGCGCATCGCGCTGAACCTTGCCGGGATCGAATACCAGTCCATCCCCGTCGATCTGGTAAAGGGAGAGCAGCGCAGCCCCGAACATCTCGCGCGCAACCCGCAGGGCTTTGTGCCGGTGCTGGAGATCGACGGGCTGCGGCTGACGCAATCCTTGGCGATCCTGGATTATCTGGACCAGACCCGCGAGTTGAACCTCCTCCCCAAAGCCCCGGCAGTGCGTGCCAAGGCACAGGCGCTGGCGCAATCCATCGCGGTGGACCTGCATCCGGTGTGCAACCTCGCCGTTGCCCGCCATGCCACGCAGCTCAGCGGCGGGCACGAGGATATGCCCAAGGCCTGGATGCAGCATTTCATCCGCCCCGGATTGCAGGCGTTCGAGGCGCTGCTGGCGGGGTTTGAACAGGCCCCCTATTGCACTGGTGATGCGCCGGGGCTGGCTGATATCTGCCTGATGCCGCAGATCTACAACGCCCGCCGCTGGGAAGCGGATATCTCGGACATGCCGCGCCTTCTGGCGGTTGAGGAAGCCTGCGCCCAGCATCCGGCCTTTGCTGCTGCCCATCCGGACGCGGTGCAACCCGGCGCTTGACCCCGCCCCGCCGCTTCCCCTTACTGGCAGCACTGACAGCGGGGAGCGCGGCATGAGCAAACATGGATATGACAGCGGGCGGCTGAACCTGCCCTTCGTCGGCATCTGCACCTTTGGGAAATATCCTTACGTGGAGGACTGGGACGCCATCGATGCGGATGCGGCCCTTCTGGGGGCGCCGTTCGATTTCGGTGCCCAGTGGCGGTCGGGCGCACGCATGGGGCCGCGCGCCATCCGAGAAGCCTCGACCCTGTTCAGCTTTGGTCATGCGGGCGCCTATGATTTCGAGGATGACGTCACCTATCTGGACCCGGCCAAGGTGACCATCGTAGACATTGGCGATGCGGATATCATCCATACCGATACCCTGCAGAGCCACGCCAATATCGAATACGGCGTGCGTAAGATCCTGAAGGCCGGTGCCCTGCCGGTGGTGCTGGGCGGCGATCACTCGGTGAATATCCCCTGCATCAACGCCTTTGACGATCAGGAGCCGATCCACGTGGTGCAGATCGACGCGCATCTCGACTTCGTCGACGAGCGTCACGGGGTACGCTATGGCCATGGCAACCCGATGCGCCGCGCCGCTGAAAAACCCTATGTCACCGGGCTGACCCAGATCGGCATCCGCAACGTCTCCTCCACCGCCAAGGACGGCTATGATGCCGCCCGCTCCATGGGGTCGGACATCCAGTCGGTCCGCCATGTACGCAAGATGGGCACCGAGGCACTGATCAATCGGATCCCGCAAGGTGAGCGGTACTATCTGACTGTGGATATCGACGCCTTCGACCCCTCAATCGCACCGGGCACCGGCACTCCCAGCCACGGCGGGTTTCTCTATTACGAGGTGTTGGAGATCATCGACGCGCTGGCGCAGCGGGGCGATATCGTCGGGCTTGATCTGGTGGAGGTGGCGCCGGATTATGATACCACCGGCTGCACATCCATTTTGGCAGCGCAACTGCTGATGAACACCATCGGGCGCATCCTGCACCACCGCGATTGAACCTGCCGCGGCGGCTTTATTCCGCCGCGCTTTTGAGGCTGGCCATCAGAGTGTGGAACTTCTCGCCCTGCACCGCGACGTGATCGCGCAGGGCGTTGGCAGCGGCTTCGCCGTCGCCCCGGACCAGCGCCTGCACCACGGCCTTGTGTTCATCCATGGACTGCGCCAGACGCCCGCGAAACCGCAGCTGCTGGCGGCGAAAGGGCTTCAGGCGTTTGTGCAACTTGCAGGCTTCCTGCTCCAGAAACCCATTGCCGGATTCGCGGTAGAGGATGCGGTGGAAACGCTCGTTCTCCACGTAATAGGCATCCGAATCCTGTGCATCGACCGCTGCCTGGCATTTGGCATTGGCATCGTTCAGCTCATCCAGCGCCTGATCCGAAATCCGCTTGGCTGCCAGCCGTCCGCAGACCGCTTCCAGCTCGGCCATGACTTCGAACATTTCCATCAGTTCGACCGGGCCGGGCTGACGTACAAAGGCGCCGCGTCGCGGGATCAGCTGTACCAGACCAGAAAGGGCAAGCCGCTGAAATGCCTCACGAAGCGGCGTGCGTGAAACGCCGAACTGTTCGGCCAGGCGCACCTCGTCCAAGCGGTCGCCATCCGCAAATGTGCCGTCAAAGATCAGCTCTTCCAGCTCTTCAGCGATACTATCTGCACGACGTTGCCCCATGGATTTTCAGTAGCACTCCGGTTTTGAAAATTCAACATGACTATTCTTGTATACAAAAATATTGACTTGAAAAACACCTGATGTTTACGTTCGGGCATCTCCAGCCATCAAAGGTTGGAATTTCTGGGAGGAAAAAATGAAAACCATGCTGAAAGCTGCGGTCGCTGCCGCGGCGCTCTTGTCGTCGGCCGCGCTGGCCAATGCCACCGAACTGCGCCTGTCGCACCAGTGGTCGAACAAGGACATCCGCCACAAGGTCGCGCAGATCGTCGCCGATGAGGTGGCCGCCGCCGATGTCGATCTGGACATCAAGATCTTCGGCTCCAAATCGCTGTTCAAACCGCGCGAGCAGTATAAACCGCTCAGCCGCGGCCAGCTGGACATGACCGTTCTACCGCTCAGCTATGCTGGCGGCCAGCAGCCCGCCTATAACCTGACGCTGATGCCCGGCCTGGTGAAGAACCACGACCACGCCGCGCGGCTCAGCAACTCGCCCTTCATGGAAGCGCTTGAGGCCAAGATGGCCGACGACGACGTGATGGTTCTGGTGCACGGCTATCTGGCCGGCGGTTTCGCAGGCAAGGACAAGTGCATCACCAAGCCCTCCGACATCGAAGGACTGCAGACCCGCGCGGCCGGCAAAGCCTTCGAACAGATGTTGGCGGGCGCCGGTGCCTCCATCGCCTCGATGGCGTCCTCGGAAATCTACAACGCCATGCAAACCGGCGTTCTGCAGGCTGCTAATACCTCGTCATCGTCCTTCGTGTCCTACCGGATCTACGAACAGGTCAGCTGCTACACCCCGGCGGGCGACGTAGCCCTGTGGTTCATGTACCAGCCTCTGTTGATGAACAAGAGCACCTTTGAGGGTCTGAGCGCAGCACAGCAAAACGCGCTGCTGGCCGCTGCCGAAAAGGCCGAAGCCTATTACCTGGAAGAAGCCAAGAAACAGGACGCCGCCTCGGCCAAGGTCTTTGCCGACGCCGGTGTGGAAATCGCCCAGATGAGCGCCGCTGACTTCGACGCATGGCGCAAGCTGGCCATGGAAACCTCCTACAAGAAATTCGTGGATGAGGTTTCGGACGGTCAGGCGCTTCTCGATTTGGCGCTCGCAGTCGAGTGATAACACCCGGCGGGGTGGCCTGAAGCTGCCCCGCCTTTTTTGAATATCTCAGAACTTCAGGAGGCGGGAATGGCAGGACAAAGCGCGGCCACGATCGCAAAAACCGGGAACAATCCGTTCCTGCGGGCCGTTGCGGGCCTGTCCACACTTGCCGGCTGGTGCGCGGCTGCCATGATCATGGCAGCGGTTGCGATTACCTGCCAGATGATCGTGATCCGGTTTGTGCTGAACGGATCCACCGTCTGGCAGACCGAGGCGGTGATCTATCTGGTCATCTCGGCCACCCTGATCGGCCTGCCCTATGTGCAGCGGCTGCGCGGCCATGTGAACGTCGATCTGATCCCGATTTCGTTGCCGCCGCGCGCGCGGTTTGGGCTGGCGGTTCTGACCTCACTCCTGTCGATCAGCATCATGGCGATAATGCTGTGGTACGGGTTCGAGTACTGGCATTTCGCCTGGGATCGCGGCTGGCGCTCGGACACCGTATGGGGCGTGCGCCTGTGGATCCCCTATCTGGCCATTCCCGTCGGGTTTGCGCTGTTTCTGCTGCAACTGATTGCTGACTTCGTGGCGCTTCTGACCGGCGCCGACAAACCCTTTGGCCTGGATCTCTGACCTATGGACCCACTTGTTCTTGGGGGCATTGTTGCCCTTTCCACCATCCTCGTGCTGTTTTCCGGCGTCTCGGTCGCCCTGGGGCTGCTGATCGTTTCGGCCGGTTTCCTGATGATCTTTGACGGGATGCGCAGCCTTGAGCTAATGCCGGAAATCCTGTTCGGCAAACTGGATAATTTCGCCCTGTTGTCGATCCCGATGTTCATCATCATGGGATCCTCTATCGCCTCGACCCGCGCCGGAGCGGATCTTTATGAGGCGCTGGAACGCTGGCTGACCCGCATTCCCGGCGGGCTGGTGATTTCGAACCTTGGCGCCTGCGCGCTGTTTGCTGCCATGTCGGGATCCTCGCCTGCAACCTGCGCTGCTATTGGAAAGATGGGCATCCCCGAGATGCGCAAACGCGGCTACCCGGATGGTGTGGCGGCAGGCTCCATCGCAGCCGGTGGCACGCTGGGTATCCTGATTCCGCCTTCAGTCACCATGATCGTCTATGGCATCGCCACCGAAACCTCGATCGGACGGCTGTTCCTTGCAGGGGTCATTCCCGGTTTCATGCTGGTAGGGCTCTTCATGGCCTGGTCGCTTTACTCCACCTGGCGGTCCGGCAACACCCAGCGCCTCAGCTCGGGTAGCTACACCTGGGCCGAGCGGTTCGAGATCCTGCCCCGCGTGGTGCCGTTCCTGCTGATCATCCTTGGCGTTCTTTATGCCATGTATGGCGGCATCGCGACGCCTTCGGAAACCGCCGCCGTCGGAGCGCTGTTGTGTCTGCTGATTGCGATGGTGATCTACAAGCTGTGGAACCCGCGCGATCTCTGGGTGGTGCTGCGCGACAGCACCAAGGAATCGGTGATGATTCTCTTCATCATCGCCGCCGCCGGCGTGTTTTCCTACATGCTCAGCTCCCTCTTTATCACCCAGTCGATTGCCGAATGGATCGGTACGCTGGATGTGAACCGCTGGGTGCTGATGGGGGCGGTCAACGTCTTCCTGCTGATCGCGGGTTTCTTCCTGCCGCCCGTCGCGGTGATCCTGATGGCGGCACCGATCCTGCTACCGATCATTACCACCGCCGGTTTCGATCCGATCTGGTTTGCCGTGGTGCTGACCATCAATATGGAGATCGGGCTGATCTCTCCGCCGGTGGGTCTGAACCTTTACGTCATCAACGGCATCGCACCGGACATTTCGCTGAAGACCATCCTCACCGGCTCGCTGCCCTTCGTGGCCTGCATGGTGCTGGCAATCGTGCTTCTGTGTCTGTTCCCGGGTCTGGCGACCTGGCTGCCCAACCTCGTGATGGGAGGTGCAATGTGACCCTTCTCGCAGATCTTCTTTCCACCGTCTTTGAACGCCGCTACCGCTGGTCGGGCGCGGCGGGACAGGACAACCGGCCCATCGCCGAACTGGCCGAGGATCTGGTTGGATCGGCAGGCGAGACGTCTGAGCTGATGCTGGCGCGCGAGGTGATTTCGGGGTTCGAGCAGCTGGAGGACGCGGACAAACTGGCGTTCTTCACCCATATCGCGACCAAGCTGAACATTGATCCCGAGGCGGTGCGCAATGGGCTGGATGCCTATGAGCAAAGCCCGTCAAAGGCGACCTACCGCGCCTTCATGGCGGCCGTCGAACCCCGGCGGCAGGAGCTGATCCGCCGCCTGAACCGGGTCCCGGGCGCCACCGGCGCGCTGGTGCGGATGAGGTCGGATCTTTTGCGCCTTGGCCGGGGTATTCCGGAACTGGAGGCGCTGGATCAGGATTTCCGGCATCTCTTTGCCTCCTGGTTCAACCGGGGCTTTCTGGTGCTGCGCCCGATCAACTGGCAAAGCCCGGCGAATATCCTGGAAAAGATCATCGCCTACGAGGCCGTGCACGCCATTCACAGCTGGGACGATCTGCGCCGCAGGCTGCAACCGGCGGACCGGCGCTGTTTCGCCTTTTTCCACCCCGCGATGCCGGATGAGCCGCTGATCTTTGTCGAGGTGGCACTGACCAAGGGCACACCGGGATCCATTCAGGCGCTTCTGGCCGAAGACCGTACCCCGATGACCGCGGACGAGGCCGATACGGCGGTGTTCTACTCGATCTCCAACTGCCAGTCGGGTCTGGCCAGCATTTCCTTTGGCAATTCATTGATCAAGCAGGTGGCCGCCGATCTGGCGGCGGAACTGGCGGGGCTCAAAACCTTTGTTACCCTCTCCCCCATTCCGGGGCTTGCGGGCTGGATCGAGCAGGAGGGTCTGGATTGGGCTCCCTCCGACCCGGACCGGATGAAATCGGACGCGGCCCATTATCTGCTCAACGCCAAAGGGCGCGGTGGCCTGCCCTTTGATCCCGTCGCACGGTTTCATCTGGGCAACGGCGCCATTGTCCATGCGGTGCACGCCGATGCGGATACCTCGGACAAGGGGCGTGCCCAGTCCGGCGGCGCGATGGTCAACTACCTGTATGACCTGAAGAAAGTTGCCCAGAACCACGAACAATTCGCCACCACCCAAAAGGTGGCCGCAACGGCAGAGGTGCGCGCCCTCGCCGCCGCATCAAAGCTGCAAAAAACAGAAGAAAGTTAGCCCATGGCAAATCCTCTTTATGACGGGCTGTTTGGTGCCCATGCCGGAAAATCCACCCCGTTTCTGTATTTGCCCGACGGGCAGGTGGTCAGCCATCAGGCATTTCTTGAGATGGCCGCGCAGATCGCCCATGTCCTGACCGGCAAAGGGCTGCAACCCGGCGACCGCGTTGCCGTTCAGGTGGAAAAATCCCCCGAGGCGCTGGCCCTATATGCGGCCTGTGCGCAGGCCGGTCTGGTGTTCCTGCCGCTCAACACGGCTTATACGGCGGATGAGCTGTCCTATTTCATCGAAAACAGCGGCGCCTCGGTCGTGGTCTGCGATGCCGGGAAGGAGGCGACCGTCGCCCCCATCACCGAACCTCTTGGCGCTGCGCTGGAGACGCTGAACGCAGATGGCTCTGGCACCCTGATGGACCAGGCGGCGGCGATGCGGACCTCCTATGACACGGTCGACCGGGAAGGCGAGGATCTGGCGGCCTTCCTTTATACCTCTGGCACCACGGGGCGTTCCAAAGGGGCGATGCTGACGCAGAACAACCTGTTGTCGAACGCGGAAACGCTGGCGGCCGAGTGGCGGTTCACGGCGGATGATGTGCTGCTGCACGCGCTGCCGATCTTTCATACCCACGGGCTGTTTGTCGCCAGCAATGTGACGCTGCTGGCGGGGGGCGCGATGATCTTCCTCCCGAAATTCGACCTTGATGCGGTGATCGAGAACCTCCCGCGGGCCACGACGATGATGGGCGTGCCGACCTTCTATACCCGGCTTCTGGGAGATGCGCGGTTCACCGGAGATCTGACCCGGCATATGCGGCTGTTCGTGTCCGGCTCCGCGCCCTTGCTGGCGGAGACCCACGTGCAATTCGAAGAACGCACCGGCCACCGTATTCTTGAACGCTATGGCATGACAGAAACCAATATGAACACCTCCAACCCCTATGAAGGCGAGCGCCGCGCGGGCACCGTCGGCTTCCCGCTGCCGGGGGTGGAGCTGAAGATCACCGATCCGGCGTCGGGCGACACCCTGCCCGCAGGCGAGGTCGGCCAGATCGAGGTGCGCGGTCCCAACGTCTTCAAGGGCTACTGGCAGATGCCAGAGAAGACAGCAGCCGAATTGCGCAGCGATGGGTTCTTTATCACCGGAGATCTCGGGATGGTGGACGCGGATGGCTATGTCCATATCGTCGGCCGCAACAAGGACCTGATCATTTCCGGCGGATACAACATCTACCCCAAGGAAATCGAACTGGTGCTGGATGAACAGCCCGGCGTGCTGGAAAGCGCGGTGATCGGCGTACCGCACCCGGATTTTGGCGAAACCGTGCTGGGCGTTCTGGTTCCGGCGCCGGGTGCAACACCGGATCCGGACGCGATCATGGATGCCGTGCGCGATGTTCTGGCCCGTTTCAAACACCCGCGCAAGCTGGTGATACTGGATGAGCTGCCCCGAAACACCATGGGCAAGGTGCAGAAAAATATCCTGAGAGAGCAGTACCAGGACGCCTTCAAGGCTTCCTGACGCCACGGAAGATGACCCGGATATGCGCCCCAATCTTGCGGGGTTGTCGGGCAGAATCAGATCTTCGGCAACGCACCCCGGCCGCCCCAACGGCGCCGGGGTGTTGTTCTTTTTGACGATCTCAGATGGCGTTTTTCAACAGAAAATAACGGCTCCCGGGCCTGCTCACGACATCGTCAGCCCTGCCTCAGCCGCGGATTTTGGTACATAAAATTCTAAAAACTTCAATCATATACCACCGCCGCAAGGCCGGTTGGCAGTGAAAGATTATTAATTGGGCAGACTATGTCCGCCTTGACGAAATGTTCACCTGAACGCAAAGTGAATTCATATGAGCGTTACAAAGACAGAATAATGCGCCTCATGTGAGTGATTGAACTCATACGGAATCAATAACGGGGAATTGCTGCGGACAGGACTGATCTGCCGTGGCCTCAGGAGATGAACATGAAACTCAAATCCATTCTTTCGGCGACCACCGCATTTGCCATGGTCGGCACCACCGCATTCGCCGAGAAGGCCGAAGTGCAGTTCTGGCACGCCATGGGCGGTCAGCTGGGCGAGATCGTCGACAAATTCGCATCCGAATACAACGCCGGTTCGGACAGCTGCCACATCAACGCTGTCTACAAAGGCAACTACACCGAGAACATGACCGCCGCCATCGCCGCCTTCCGCGCCGGTGAGCAGCCGCACGTTGTGCAGGTCTTCGAGGTTGGCACCGCCACCATGATGGCCGCCGGTGACAAGGGCGCGATCTACCCGGTCTACAAGCTGATGGAAGACGCAGGCGTCGATTTTGATCCCTCTGCCTACCTGCCTGCCGTGATCTCCTACTATACCGACACCGACAACAACCTGCTGTCGCTGCCGTTTAACTCCTCCACCCCGGTTCTGTGGTACAACAAGACAGCGCTGGACGCTGCCGGTGTTGACGTTCCCACCACCTGGGACGAAGTCGAAGAAGCCGCCCGCGCCCTGAAGGCAAACGGCGTTGAAAAGCCCTTCTCCTTTGGCTGGCAGTCCTGGTCGAACATCGAAAACTACTCGGCATGGCACAACCTGCCCATGGGCACCGAGGAAAACGGCTTTGCCTCGTTGAAAACCGAGTTCAGCTTCAACAACGACGCGGTTGTGAACCACATCCAGCGTATCGCCGACATGGGCAAAGAAGGCCTGTTCGCATACGGCGGCCGTCGCGGTGACAGCCGTGGTCAGTTCGTGAACGGCGAAACTGCGCTGTGGATCAACTCCTCGGCCTATTACGGTGGCTTCAAGAAAGACATCACCGATTTCGAATTCGGCCAGACCATGCTGCCGGTTGACACCGCAGTGGCGGACAAGCCGCAGAACTCGATCATCGGCGGTGCGACCCTGTGGGTTCTGAACGGTCACGAGCAGGCGGAATACAGCTGTGTCGCCGACTTCTTCCAGTTCGTTTCTGCCCCCGAGCAGCAGGCCTACTGGCACCAGAACACCGGTTATGTTCCGATCACCACCGCGGCCTACGATCTGTCCAAGGAACAGGGTTTCTATGAATCCGATCCGCTGACCGACACCGCGATCAAGCAGCTGTCCCTGAACGCACCGACACCGGCCTCCAAAGGCGTCCGTTTCGGTAACTTCGTGCAGGTGCGTGACATCATCAACGAAGAGCTGGAAGCCGTATGGGCAGGCGACAAAGACGCCAAGACCGCCCTGGACGAAGCTGTAGAGCGCGGCAATGCCCTGCTGCGCAAGTTTGAAAAAGCCAACGACTGATCATCCCCACATGTTGGCTTTAGGGAGGTCCCTGACGGGGCCTCCCCTTTTTGAAAAAGACCACCCCAAAGGTTCCTGCCCGTGCAAAAGCGTGTCGTCTTCCGCTCCCGGTTGCTGCCATACCTGCTGGTACTGCCGCAAATCGCGATCACCATCGCCTTCTTCTTCTGGCCCTCCTATCAGGCGCTTGAAAGTTCGTTCTTCATCGAAGACGCCTTTGGGTTTTCCCGTGAATGGGTCTGGCTGGACAACTATTACGAACTGTTCAGCGATCCCGGCTATCTGAAGTCCTTCCGCACGACGCTGCTGTTCGGTTTCTCGGTTGCCTTCCTCGCCATGGCCATCTCGCTGATCCTGGCGGTTGCCGCCAACCGCGTGATCAAGGCCGCGACCGGATACCGGACCCTGCTGATCTGGCCCTATGCCGTCGCGCCCGCCCTTGCCGGTGTGATCTGGTACTTCCTGATGAACCCCTCGCTTGGCATCGTTGCCTACTGGCTGAAAGGGCTCGGGATCGAATGGAACCACTATGTGAACGGTGATCAGGCCCTGTTGCTCGTCGTGGTGGCCGCCGCCTGGAAACAGGTCAGCTACAACTTCCTGTTCTTCCTTGCCGGGCTGCAAAGCATTCCCAAGTCCCTGATCGAGGCAGCCGCCATCGACCGGGCCGGGCCGGTGCGCCGCTTCTGGTCGATCACCTTCCCGCTTTTGACGCCCACCACCTTCTTCCTGCTGGTCGTCAACCTCGTCTATGCCTTCTTTGACACCTTCGCCCTGATCCACGCCACCACCGAAGGTGGCCCTGCAGACGCCACCTCGATCCTGGTGTTCCGCGTCTACAACACTGGCTTTATTGGTCAGGACTACGGCTCCTCGGCTGCTCAGTCGGTGATCCTGATGGGCATGGTGATCCTGATGACCTTCATCCAATTCCGTTATGTCGAGCGCAAGGTGCAATACTGATGGTCGAAAATCGCCCCATTCTGACGTTCTTTACCCATGCCATCCTGATCGCCGGCGTCCTGTTCCTGTGCTTTCCGGTCTGGATGGCGCTGGTCGCCTCGACCCACGGTCCCGGCGCACTGTCGCAATCGCCGATCCCGCTGTGGTTCGGAGATCAGGCCTGGGAAAACTATTCCCAGCTTCTGGCCGGTGGCCTGCCCGAGGCCGGCGGTGTGCCGATCGGCATGATGATGTTCAACAGCCTGATCATGGCGCTGGTCATCACCTTCGGTAAGATCTTCATCTCGATCCTGTCGGCCTATGCCATCGTCTATTTCCGCTTCCCCTTCCGCATGGGCTTTTTCTGGATGATCTTCGTCACCCTGATGCTGCCCGTCGAAGTGCGGATCCTGCCCACATTCGATGTAGTGGTGAAGATGGGGCTTCTGAACACCTATGCAGGTCTGACCGTGCCGCTGATTGCCTCGGCCACGGCAACCTTCCTGTTCCGCCAGTTCTTCCTGACCATCCCGGATGAGCTGGTCGAGGCCGCCCGCATCGACCGCGCAGGTCCGATCCGTTTCTTCAAGGACATCCTGCTGCCGCTGTCGCGCACCAATATCGCGGCGCTCTTCATCATTCTCTTCATCTACGGCTGGAACCAGTATCTCTGGCCGCTTCTGATCACCACCGACGAAAGCCTCTACACCGTCGTCATGGGCATCCAGCGCATGGTCAACTCGGGCGAGTCGCTGCCGGTCTGGCACTACATCATGGGCACCGCCGTCCTTGCCATGATCCCTCCGGTTCTGGTCGTCGTTCTAATGCAAAAGCTCTTTGTCAAAGGGCTGGTCGAAAGCGAGAAATAAATGGCTACTCTCAACATCAAATCCCTGGGCAAGACCTATCCCGGCGGCGTCACTGCCGTATCCGATGTGAACGCGGATATTGCCGACGGAGAGTTCATCGTGTTGGTCGGCCCGTCGGGCTGCGGCAAGTCCACCATCCTGCGGATGATTGCGGGCCTGGAAAGCATCACCGCCGGTGATCTGAGCATCGGTGAGCGCCGTGTGAACGATCTGGAACCGGGTGAACGTGACATCGCCATGGTGTTCCAGAACTACGCGCTTTATCCGCATATGTCGGTGCGCGGCAACATGGAGTACGGCCTCAAGAACGAAGGCCTGCCGAAGGACCAGATCGCCGAGCGCATCGCCGAGGCCGCCCGCACCCTGCGGCTTGAGGAATACCTCGACCGCAAACCGGCGCAGCTTTCGGGTGGTCAGCGTCAGCGTGTCGCCATGGGCCGCGCCATCGTGCGCGATCCCAAGGTGTTCCTGTTCGACGAACCGCTGTCGAACCTCGATGCCAAGCTGCGCACCCAGCTGCGCGCCGAGCTGAAGGCCCTGCACCAGCGCCTTGGCGCCACCTTCATCTACGTGACCCACGATCAGGTCGAAGCCATGAGCCTTGCGGACCGGATCATCATCATGAACGCGGGCAAGGTGGAGCAGATCGGCACGCCGATGGATCTCTACCTGCGTCCTGCCAGCCGGTTTGTTGCCGATTTCATCGGCAGTCCCGCGATGAACGTGGTCGAAGGCACCGTCACCGAGGATCGCCGCAGCCTGCTGGTTGATGGCAGCCGCGACATCCGCTTTGCCGATGAGATCCCCACAATGGCAGGCGCCAAGATCGCCATGGGCATCCGCCCCGAGCATCTGTCGCTTGATGCCTCGGGCGCAGCGCAGTTCCATCTGGAAGTCGATTTCGTCGAACAGCTGGGCGCCGATACCGTGGTCCACGGCAAGGTCTCCGGCACCTCGGTCCCGCTGGCCGTGCGCCTGCCCGGCGTGCAGCAGCATGACAGCGGCGAGACGCTGGAACTGGGCTGTGGCGCCGATCAGCTACACCTGTTCGATCTGGCCTCTGGCAAACGACTGGCCTGAGGACGGATCATGCAGTTGCCCAAGATATTCGGACATCGCGGCGCCCCGGATGTTCTCCCCGAGAACTCTCTGGACGGGTTCGCGCATACCATCGCCTCCGGCGCGGATGGGATTGAGCTGGATGTGCTGTTGACCAGCGACGGCGTGCCCGTCGTCACCCACAATCACCGTCTTCTGGCCGACACCACCCGCGACAGCGCGGGTACGTTTCTGGCAGAGGAAGGCCCTGCCATCGGCGCGCTGACCTACGAGGAGCTCTGCGCCTTTGACGTGGGCGGTATTCGTCCGGGTTCGGACTACGCGAAGAAGCACCCGCAGCAGCAGGACCTGCCCGGCGCCCGTGTGCCGCGCCTGTCCGAGGTGCTGGATCTGGTGGCCAAGGCCGACCGTCCCGTCGATGTTCTGGTCGAGCTGAAGCACGACCCCGAAGACGCCGCAGAGCCCGCGCCCGAGGATTTCGTGCGCGCTGCGGTCGATGTGATCACCGCCACGGGAACCCAGGATCACTGCCTGATCCATGCGTTTGACTGGCAGATCCTGTCGGCGGCTAAACGCGTAGCACCGCAGTTCCGCCGCTCGCACCTGTCGATGAGCCGCGAAATCCACGCCTCAGGCAACCTCTACGACGGCTCGCCCTGGCTGGACGGCGCCCCTGCCGATCCAGAGGCGATGCTGCGCCATCTTGCCGACACCGGCGCGACTGTCTGGAGCCCGCTGTTCTGGGAATTGACGCCTGCCCATCGGGAGCTGGCCCGGAACCTTGGCCTGCAGGTCATGGTCTGGACCATGCGCGGCGAAGAGGCGATCCGCAAAGGTCTGTTGGCGGATGTGGACGGGGTGATAACCGATGATCCCGCGCTGGCCGTGCGGCTACGCGACGAACTCCTTGCAGCAGAGGCCACGACAGCATGACCCCCGAAGCCGCCTTTGCCAGATACGAGGAAATCCGCGCCCATCTGCCCGTCAGCAATCACAAGGGAAAGGCGCTGCCGGTATCGGGCATTGACCAGGTGATGGATCAGACCGACGCCTTCGTCTTTGACGCCTATGGGGTGCTCAACGTTGGCGACAGCCCAATCCCCGGCGCGCACGAACGCGTGCAGCAGCTGCGCGATGCGGGCAAGGCGCTCTTGGTTCTGACCAATGCAGCCAGCTTTACCCGCGCCCAGACCGAAGAGAAATTTGCCCGCCTCGGCTTTGACTTTGCCGCGGAAGAGATCATCTCAAGCCGCGAGGTCTGCGAGACCTGCCTAACCGACATCGCCCCGGACGGCACCTGGGGCGTGATGGCGCCAGCCGGGTTTGAAGCTTCCGAGCTGCCGGTGGCCGCCGTGGCGCTGGGGAATACGTCCGACACATACGATGCCGCAGATGCCTTCCTGCTGCTCAGCACCTCGGACTGGACCGAGGCGCAACAGGGCATGCTGCACGACAGCCTGGCGCGCAATCCCCGCCCGCTTGTGGTGGCAAACCCGGATCTGGTCGCCCCGCGCGAAACCGGGCTGACGCTGGAGCCGGGGTTCTACGCCGTCGCCCTGCGCGATCAGCTGGGCATTTCGCCGGTATTTCATGGCAAGCCTTTCCCGTCGGTCTATGCCGCAGCGCAGGCCCGGCTTGGTGACATAGCGCCGCAGAGGATCACCATGGTTGGCGACACCCTGCACACCGATGTGTTAGGGGCGCAGGCGCAGGGCTGGAACACCGCCCTGATCACAGCGCACGGGCTGTTCGCCGGTCACGATGTCACCGGCTACATCGAGCGCAGCGGAATTGTCCCGGACTGGATCGCGCCGTCGATCTGATCCAACAGTGGAAGACCTCGGACGGCGGCAACAGGAACGGAAGCCCGGATGAGCGACCTCAACGACCGTCAACGTCAGATCATGGAACAGCTGCGCGCTTCGGGGCAGCAATCCATCAATGAGCTGGCTGCTGAATTCGGTGTCGCCACCCAGACCATCCGCCGCGATATCAACGATCTGTGCGATCAGGGGCTGGCGCGGCGGGTGCATGGCGGCGTGGCGCCGCCGTCCAATCCGCTGAACCTCAACTTTCACGCCCGCGCCACGCTGAACGAGGACCGCAAACGCGCCATCGCCAATGCGGCGGCGGCGCTGATCCCCGAAGGCTCGACCGTTCTTCTAGGCATTGGCACCACGGTTCAATACGTCGCCGAGGCGCTGACCCAGACCCCCGACATCACCATCGTCACCAACAATCTGGAAGTCGCCCGGCTGATGTGCAACGCGCCCTCCTGCGATGTGCATGTGGTAGCCGGGCAGCTGCGCCCTGAGGACCGCGATCTGGTAGGAGCGCAGGCGTTGGAAGGCTACCGGAAGTTCGTCGCGGATTTCGGCGTGATCGGCGCCGGGGCGCTGGATCCCGAATACGGTATCCTCGATTTCAAACACTTCGACGCCGAGGTCAGCAACGCGATCCGCGCCAGCGCGCGGCGGATGCTGCTGGTGGCCGACCATACGAAATGGAGCCGCTCTGCCGCCCACCGCGTTGCGGGGTTCGATGCGATGGATCATTTCATCACCGACCGCCTGCCCGAGAACGTCGATTGGTCCGGCCCGCCCGTGACGCTGACCAGCGGGACGGGTCACAGCCGGACTGGCTGACCAAAAACGGACAACGACAAGCCTGAGAGGCAGCCCGGCGAACATGCAGGGCCGTTTTACCGGGAGCACAGGCTTCAGAACGGGTTCAGAGCATCGGGCCAGCGCCGGGGATGTTCGGTAATCAACAGCAGCACGTCCGCCCCCGTCAGCGTCTTGCGCGCATCCTCGATCATGCGCAGGTTCAGCTTGTCGATGTCAGATGCTGACATAGGACGGCGAGGATCGTAGTAGACAGTCACCAGGAACGTGCGCCCCAGTTTGGTCACCGACATGTCCTGCAATTCGCCGCCATCCTCGGCGATCGCGGACCGCAGGCTGCGCCGGGCGGTTGCGACATACTCCGGCCGCGCGCTCGCGCCGGCCAATTCGCCCAGCCCACCCCGGAATTCACGCACATAGGAACCGATGGCCAGCAGACAGAGCAAGAGTACAATTACTGAATCGCCAACCGGCGCGACCGGCGCCAGCGGGCCATCCCGGAACATATAGATGGCGCCCAGACCGGCACCCGCAGCAGCCGTGATCAGCCCGTCAAACATCGCGGCCTTTGCCTCAAGCCGCAGGATCGCGCTGCGCTTCCCCGTTCGACGCCAGGTAAAATGATGGAACCCCCACAGGATCGCGCAGACCAGCCCGATCCCTGCAAAGTAGATGATCATGGGGGCAAAATTCAGCGGCTCAGGCGTCATGCCACTGAGGTAGTTGTAAACGTTCTTGATCGCATTCGTGATGGCGAACAGGACCAGTCCCAGAAGGGACAGCGACCGGAAGGTGGAGAAGATCGCCTCGTCCGCAGCATAGCCATAGGGGCGCGCCTTGTCGGGGCCTGCATCAATGCGGCGGCTGATCCGCCGTCCAAGAAGCGCGGAACCGAATCCGATCAGGGAGAACAGACCGTCCATCATGATCGCGTTGGAGTTCGATAGCACACCCGCCACCAACCCTGCTGCGGCCATGAACAGGTTGCCCCACATGGCCACGCCCAGCGAACGGCTTTCAAGGCGCTTTGTGTTGTCGCCGTTCTGCGTAGCCATATCGCGCTTTCCCAATGTGACACCCGTTTCGCTGCATCCCTATCCTGCCATCAAATGTCTGCCAACACCCGCAAGGCATGCCAGCCTTCCGCACAACCATAGAAAAAGGCGGCCCCTTAGAGCCGCCTTTTCATTTTCGCTTCAGACCAAATTCAGTCGCCACTGCCCTCGCCGCTCAGCGTGCTCGGAGCAAAGACATTGCCAAAGCCGGAGTTGTTGCTGTCCTCCGCCGCGGGCGCCTTGCTTTCTTCCTCCTCGGTCTCGCCATCCCCGGTCAGGGTGTTGGGGCTGAAGACCCCGCCAAAGCCGGAGTTGTTGCCAGAGGGCGCTGCCTGAGGTTTCGGCGCGGTTTCGGCCTCTTCCGCCGCCTTGCGGGCCGCTTCCTCGGCGCGGCGCTGGCGTAGTTCCTGGATGCGCAGCTCGGTCTCGATGCGCTTTTGCTCCTGCACATCGGCAATACATTGCGCGGGGCTGTAGACCGTGGCGGTGCCGACAACGACAACCGTAGCGCAGGCCAGAACCACCAGTACCACCGCCGCCCAGTTCGAGCTGAGGAAGCCCGGAACGCGGAACTTGCCGCTTTCCAGCTCTTCGACCGTAGCGTCCTTGCGGGCCGTGGCCACCAGTTCCTTGCGGCGGATGTTCGCCTCGTTGAACAGCGCGGCAAAGACGGTCAGCACCACGATGATAAAGGCCAAGGCCGAGATCGCGGGCGTGATGCCATAACGGACCTTTTGGGCCAGTTCGATGGTCAGCGTCGGATATTCGCCAAAGGTGAAGGTGGTGGTGTTGTAGTTCTCGAAACTGGCGAGAAAGGCCAGAACCGCCGCCGAGGCAATCGCCGGCTTCATGAACGGGAGCAGTACCTTGCGGAAGGCCTGCGCATGGGTGGCTCCAAGGTCCAGCGCCGCCTCGGTCAGGGCCACGTCATAGCGTTGCAAGCGTGCCACCAGCACCAGCATGCAATAGCTGGCGATAAAGGTGGACTGACCGATCACCGTCAGGAACAGCCCGTTTGACAGGAAGCTGTCGGCGCCAAGACCCACCATGCGGTTGATCCGGTCCCAGAACACCAGCGTCGAAATACCGATGACAACGCCGGGAATCAGGATCGGCGCGATGATGATGGTGTAGTATGTGGCGCGCAGCTTGGGCCAGATCTGGGTCAGCATCAGTGCCCCGGCGAGCCCCATCGCCACCGACAGTACCACCGTGCCCGCCCCCACCAGGATCGAGTTCTTGATCCCGTTGAGGATACGCTCGTCCTGAAACAGGGCCGAGAACCATTCGAAGGTCAGGCATTCCCAGGGCGTGGCCCGCGGGAATTCGGGGCTGTTGAAGGCGGTGACCGACATGATCACCAAGGGGCCCAGCAGATAGGCAAAGAAGATCGCCAGATAGATCCAGAGGCTGGCGCGCATCAAGGAGAAGGACTTCATTTGCCGATATCCCCCATGTTGACCTTGAACAGGCGCATGATCGCCAACACCAGCAGGATACAGGTCACCAGCAGCACCACCGCATAGGCCGCGCCCTGTGGCCAGTCACTGTTGTCATTGAACTGTTGATAGATCAGCTGCGTAAACCAGAGCGACGATGGGCCACCCAGGATTTGCGGCGCCGCCAGCGCCCCTGCCGACAGCATAAAGACCATGGTGCAGCCCGAGGAAATGCCCGGTTTGGCATAGGGGATGACCACGCGGCGGTGGATCATCGGCCAGCTGGCCCCCATGTCCCGCGCCGCCTCGATCTGGTTGCGGTCAAGGCTTTCGATCACGTTGTAGATCGGAAAGATCATCAACAGGATGTAGGCATAGCCAAGCCCGGCATAGAGCGCGATATCGTTGCGAATGAAATCAAAGGGTGTGTCGAAAATTCCCAGCCCCACCAAAGCGTTATTCAGAACCCCGGTTTCGCCAAAGATGATGCGCAGGGCAAAGGCGCGCAGGATCTCATTGATCCAGTAGGGAATGATCAGCATCAGCGCAAAGATGCGGATGTGGTTGCCCTTGGTCTGCGCCAAATAATAGGCAATCGGATAGCACAGGATCAGGTTGAACAGGGTCACGAATACGGCTGCAATCAGGGTCCGGTAGAACACCCGCAGATCGACGGCGTTATAGTCCTGACTGCCGCCCTCGGGGCCGTAGATCAGGTATTTGTAGTTCTCGACAGTATAGACATCCTTAGGTCCGCCGATTTCCGGCGGTGGCAGGTTGGGCCGGAACGAGAAGTCGAGCATCGACAGCTGCGGCAGGATGATGAGGCCCACGGTCCAGAACAGGACCAGACCCAGCATCAAAGACCCCATGCCGACGCCGTTTCGGTTGAAGAATTCCCTCAGAAAACGAGGCATCACGATCGCCTCCTATTCCGTGGCCAGTTCGCCAGC
The DNA here is from genome assembly GCF_041008815.1 of Pseudophaeobacter sp. A-200-2. NCBI lineage: Bacteria > Pseudomonadati > Pseudomonadota > Alphaproteobacteria > Rhodobacterales > Roseobacteraceae > Pseudophaeobacter > Pseudophaeobacter sp. A-200-2. The sequence continues at coordinate 97,319 of NZ_JAXGFU010000010.1, forward strand.
AGGCAAAGCCACGGCGTTCTGGACATCATATTGCAGGGTCATTGCCTCGCCCTTGTGGCTGTCAAAGGACTGGCCAAGGTTGGGCAGGGAGACCTTCAACTCCTTGCCGCCGTCGCCTTCCATGAAGATGTTGAAGACGTTGCCTTCGAATTCCTCGTTGGTGACGGTGGCGGTGACAAAGTGATCGCCAGAGGCGCCCGCAGGCGCGAGGGCAAAGGCTTCGGGGCGGATGAACAGCATGGCATCGTCACCCGGCTGCATCTTGCCGTGATTGGCGGTGGAGATGCGGGCCAGCAGATCGCCGGAGCGGTTGGTGCTGATCAGGGCCGTCTCGCCCGAGACCTGTTTCACCTTGCCGCGAAAGACATTGTTTTCCCCGACAAAGGAGGCGGCAAAGGCAGTGGCGGGGTCGTTGTAAACCGATTTCCCATCGCCGATCTGGTCGATAACGCCAGCGCGCATCACCGCGATATTGTCGGACATGGTCAGGGCCTCGCCCTGATCGTGGGTGATGTAGATGAAGGTGATGCCGACCCGCTTCTGGATCTCGCGCAGCTCGGTGCGCATGTGCTGGCGCAGTTTCAGGTCCAGCGCCGACAGCGGTTCATCGAGCAGCAGCACGTCCGGTTCCGCACAGAGCGCGCGGGCAATGGCGACCCGCTGGCGCTGACCGCCGGACAGTTCCGAGGGCAGCTTATCCCCCTGCCCCGGCAGCGCGATCATGTCCAATAATTCATCGGCGCGCTTGCGACGCTCGCGGGCGGAGGCGCCCTTAATCTCCATGGAGAAGGTGATGTTTTCCCAGACCTTCATCAGCGGAAAAAGCGCCAGATTCTGAAAGATCAGCGCGGTGGGGCGTTTGTTGGGGCCGATCCCCTTCATGTCCTTGCCACCGATCAGCACCCGGCCATCGCTGGGCTCCAAGAAGCCCGAGACCGCCCGCAGAATGGTGGTCTTGCCGCATCCCGACGGTCCGAGGAAGGAGAAGAAATCGCCCCCGTTGATGTTCACATTCGCGTCGCGCACCGCGACGAAATCCCCAAATCGGATCCAGAGGTTCTCAAGATCTACACCGACCCCAGCACTCATATGGCCTCTCCTCAGATTGCACCCCTCCGGTCCGGTGGCAGACCACCGGTCGGCGCAGGATGCACCCGTTCAATTGTCATTGCGTCTTGCGCCATCTGGCGCGCGGCTGGCCCCCCGGATGCACCGGAAGGCCAGTTTTATCAGGCGCGGATCAGGCGCTCTTGAACTTGTTGACGAACTCGGTGCGCACGTCGGCGTACCAGGGCGCCTCGGCCGGCCAGGGGTTCAGATTGGCCAGGCTGTCGCCGGGATAGGCTTCGGCGAAGTTCTTCTTGTAGGTGTCGCCCGAATAGGCATCTGCGCCCAGAACCGGCGAGTTGTAACCATGGCTGTCGATGGCCACGCCTGCGGGTTCCTTGCGGTAGGCGAACTCGATGAAGGCATAGATCTGTTCGATGTTCTGCGCGCCAACCGGCATCGACATGCCATCGACCCATGCCATCGCACCTTCGACCGGCGCCTGGTAATGCACCGGTTCGCCCGCGGATTTCAGCGCCAGCGGCGGGCCATCCCAGGTCTGACCAACCACGACGCCTTCGTTCAGCAGACCGTTCTTCTGGGTATCGGCATCGTTCCAGATCAGTTTGATCCGGTCCTTGCGCGCCACACACCAGTCGGTGATCTGGCCCCAGACCTTGCGCATGGTCTCTTCGTCTTCGTAGGCGGCCCAGACAGAACCCGGCTCCATCTCACCCGAAGCTTCCATGTACAGACCGGCGCCCAGCATCATCGAATGCGCGCGGCCCATGGTCTTGCCGGCGTTCTCTTCGCTCCAGACATCGCCATAGGAGGGCGCATCGCCCGCAGGCAGCCATTTGTCGGTACGGTAGGCAATGCCTTCGGTGCCCCAGATATGCGGCAGCCAGTGCGACCCCTTGCCGTCAAAGTTCCAGGCGTCGGTGCCGATCTTGGCCATCGCCGGGTTCACCGCATCGATGTTCACCTTGCTCATGTCAAAAGGTTGCAGCAGCTCCAGCGGCCCCCACTGCAGCGAGCGGTTGTTGGTCGGGGAGACGATGTCGAAACCCTGACCCTTGGTCGCCTTCATCTTGTTGATGATTTCCTCGTTCGAGCCGATACCGGTGTAATTCACCTTGATACCGGTTTCCGCCTCAAAGGCTTCGAGGAAGGAAGGCGGCAGATAATCCGACCACATCAGAATGTTGACTTCACCCGAAGAGGCCAGCGCGCTCTTGGAATAAAGCGGTGCGGCCAGCGCGGCTGCGCCTGCTGTCTTCAGCACGGAACGCCGGGTGACGGTGTGTTTTGCAGTCATTGTTTGGATACTCCCTATTGGATTATTGGTCGTGTTTTTATTTTCGTTGTCTCAAGTAACAAAAGCTTGCGGTTGGCCTGTCTCAGTCGACAGTGACAGTTTCAAAAATTGATAAGGCCAGAATGTCGCAGCGCGACGCCCAAATGGGTCCAGATTCGCCCAAAAGCCCCTGTTTATCTTGATCTTAATGCGCCGCATTGGAAATGTGGCCGCTAACACTTTGCGCGCCGCCCGGCGTTGCGTCAACGCCCATGCCCGAAGATTGAGCAGTCGGCGCGGCTTGATGCCCATCACAAAGACGTTCCGATCAGTGCAACGCCCCCCGCCATCAGAACAGCCGCTCCCAGACGGCGGATCCAGTTGCCCTCTTTCAGGAAAACGAATCCGATCAGCGCGGCAAAGATGACCGAGGTTTCACGCAGCGCCGAGACCGCCCCGAGGGGGGCAAAATTCTTGGCATAAAGAACCAGACCATAGGCTGTCATCGACACCAGTCCGCCGCCGATCCCGATGATCCAGGTGCGCGGGCGCAGGGCTGCCAGAGTGTTCCGCTTGCGCAGCCCGATGAAACCGGCAACGAAGAGATGCAGAAAGGCGCCCCAGGCCCAGTAGCTGAGCGTATTGCCAGACAGGCGCACCCCCAGACCATCGGTCAGCGAATAGGCAGAAATGCAAAACCCGGTACCAACGGCATAGCCAAGCGCCGCCCTCCCCACGCCGCTTTCGACACCCGAGCGCAGCGCCTGCCAGCTGCTGAGCTGGATGCCCAGGGCGATCAGCGCAATACCGCCCCAGGCCTGCAGCGGCAGCACCTCCCCAGCAAAGATCATCGCCCAAAGCGCCACCAGCGCCGGAACAATGCCCCGGGCGATGGGATAGACGACGCTCAGATCGCCATGGGCATAGGCCCGCCCAAGCATGTAGAAATAGCCAAAATGTATCAGCGTGGAGGCCAGCACGTAGGGCATGCTTTCCGGCGCGGGCAAGGGCAGGAGCACCACCATCGCCGCGCCGGGGATCACATGGCCCAGCGCCACAAGCCCGAGCATGGTCGTCCGGTCCGCTGCGGTTTTTACAATTGCGTTCCAGACCGCGTGCAGCATGGCGGCAGACAGGATGATCGATACGACGAATAGGGTCACGGCCGCAGGGCACCTTTCATGACAGGAGAGTTCAGGGCATTTCCGGCGGCGATCACGGTCAGCCCGCCGGTTCCGGTGTCATGTCCTCGATCAGACGCGTCTCCAGCAGCTGCCCGTTGCGATAGAGCACCGGATAGGACACCGCCGCGATATGACTGTTGAACTCCCGCAGCGCCCGCAGCGTCTCCAGATGGATGTCCGAGGATTCAAAACTATCAGCCACTCCGCGTTGCAGGCGCTTCAGGTGCCGTTTGCGGCTGTCGCGTTCCATCCGCTTGACCTCGGTCTTTTCCAGATTGAGCAGCCGCGCGCTTTCCAGATCGTCTGAGATCAGCACGTTCGAGGCAAGCCGCAGATTGGCCATGATGGCTTCGTGCATGCGCGTGATTTCGCTCCAACCGTCGCTGGAGAACCGTAGGCCCTTACGGTTCAGATCCCCGGCCAGCGCTGCCAGCCGCGCGGCAGCAACATCACCGGCTGTTTCCAGACGGATCGCGTATTCGACCATCTCCCGTGCGGTTTTCAGCTCGGCCCGGTCAAAGCTGTCCTCGGGGATGCCCGCCACATAGGAGCGGATCCCGGACAGGCAGGCGTTGACCTCATGATCGAGCGCCTGAACTGCCTTGATCTGCGCGGCGTCACCACTGCGGTACAGTTCGGGCAGCGGGCGGAACATCGCTTCGATCAGGCCAGACATGCGCAGCAACTCGCGCTTGAGGTCGGCCACCGCCTGTGCCGGGGAAGCATAATCGCCCGGCACCAAGGCGCTGACCGGACGGCCCGGCACCACGCCCTCGGGCGCGGCAGGTTCGGGCAGCAGCCGGATCATCAAGCCCTGCATGGGACGGCACAGCGGCAAGGCCACGCAGAGGAGTGATGCGTTGAAGGCGAGATGCGCATATACCAGCGTCTGCCCGCCCTGCAGATCGCCCAACAGCCCCTCGCGCAGGGCTTCGTTGGCGGCCACAAGGCAGATCACCGCCCAGCTGCCGCGCAGCCCGAGATTGGCAAAGGGGATCCGCCGGGCCTTGATCGCCATGCCCCGGCTCAGCCAGATCGGAATGAAGGCCGAGCCGAAATTCGCCCCCAGCACCAGCGACAGACCGGCAGCAAAGGGCAGCGCTCCGATCTGCACCAGCGTGACGCACATCAGGATGGCCGCGACCGAGGAATGCATCACAAAGGCCAGCGCCCCGCCCACAAGGAAGGCAGTGATGTAATCGCGCGCCAGATAGCCCGCGATGGCAGGCAGAAAGGCGCTATCGCGGATCGGATCCATCGCCTCGCGCAGGAAACGCAGAGAGATCAAGATAAAGGCAACCCCCAGCAGGATCCGCCCCAACTGGCGGGGTTTCTTGGCTTCAGTCTTCACGAACAGGTAGCCACCGATGGCCAGCAGCACCGGCACCAGCCAATCCAGCCGGAACGACAGGATCTGAATGATCAGCGCCGAACCGAGATCGCCGCCCAACACGATGGCCAGACCCGCCGGAAAGGCGAGATAACCACTGGCGGCAAATCCCGTCACGAGGAGCGCCACCGCAGCCGAGCTTTGCAGCACCAGCGCCAAACCGATCCCGGACAGCCCGGCCTGCACCTGACTGTCGGCGCCGGTCAGCAGCCGCTGAAAAGAAGCGCCATAGCTGCGCTCGATGCCGGTGCGCACCATGCGCACGGCAAACAACAGCAGCATCGTCGCCCCGGCCAGGCTGATCAGAAAGGTCAGTATCGCCATGTCTGTCTTCGTACCTCAGTCTTCTTTTTCATTATCTGCCTGCTCAGCGATGACGGCGCTGATCCCCCAGTCCGCCAGCGCCTTTGTCAATTTCTTCCCCGGCGGCAGGTCGGTCACGAGAAGGTCCAGTTCCTCCGGCGCCGGGCCGCGATGGGGGGCCGTCTTGCCGAATTTGGGATGCGCCAGCACCACGATCACCCGTTCAGCACCCTCTGCGGCCACCTGAACCAGCCGTGCCTCGGGGGCGTTCTGGTACAGAACTCCGTGTTTGGCCGATAGGGCATCCGCCGACAGAACCGCCACATCGAACGCGAACCGACCGGCCTGCTGCTCTGTCACCGGGCCGAAGGTGCCCCGTTCATCGCCCTGCATTTCACCGCCCAGAACATGCACCCGGTTGCCATTGTGGTTGGACAGGACCTGCGCCACGCCGATGGAATTGGTGACCACCGTCAGCCCCACCTTCTGCCGCAACGCCTCCGCGACAAATGCGGTGGTGGATCCCACATCCAGAAACACCGTCATGCCATCACCGATTTCGGCCGCCGCGGCCTCAGCGATGCGGAGCTTTTCCTCCGGGTTTTCACCGATGCGGCGAAAGAAGCTGGCGCCTGCCTGCGCGCCTGTCAGATGCGCCCCGCCATGCACCCGTCCGATCAACCCAGCCTTGGCCAGCGCCTTGATCGTGCGACGCACGGTTTCTTCCGACACATCCAGCACGCGTGCCAGTTCAGCGTTACGCCCCGATCCGCCCAGATGGCGCAGAGCGTCCATCAGTTCGGCTTCGCGGCGTGATAAAGTCGGAGCAGTCGGCATGCTGGTCGGCCTCAATACCCAAGATGGAGCGCGTTTTAGACCTCAAAATGGCCAAAACCACAAGTTAAATCCACACAATTCCACAAATACCGGTCAATAATCACATGATTGTGTGGTGCAGAAAAGGCTTTCCAAACCCCGAAGGGCGGGATTATCTGGCAAAAGACAGCCTGAAAAGAGACGCGCCATGGCCCAACCGGATCAACCCCGGAAGAATGTTCTGTTCATCCTCATCGACCAGCTGCGGGCCGATTGCCTGACCGGCGCCCTGGCCGAGCATGTGGAACTGCCGAACCTGCGCACCTTCATGGAAACCGCCGTCACCTTCGAGCGCAATTACACAGTGGTGAACCCCTGCGGCCCTTCGCGCGCCTCGATCCTTACCGGGCAATACGCGATGAACCACCGCTCGGTCCGCAATGGCACGCCGCTGCGCCACGATGCGCCGACGCTGGCCGGAGAAATGCGCAAGGCAGGCTATCTGCCGATGCTGTTCGGCTATACCGACACCTCCCGCGATCCTCGGGTGCATCACCCGAACGACCCGGCGGTACAGACCTATGAATACCACATGGCCGATTTCCACGAGATGTTGGAGATGCGGCTCGAAATGTCCTACCCGTGGCGCTCCCACCTGATGAACAGGGGCTACACCTTTGACGACTACTGGGATCTCTACAAACCCGTCTCGCCCACTGGCGGCGCGCCCCGCCTCAACGATCCGGCCCCCTACCGGGCCGAAGACAGCGACACTGCCTTTCTGACCGACCGGTTTCTGGCCACCATGCCCGCCTATGGCGATCAAAGCTGGTTCGCGCATCTGACCTATATCCGTCCGCACCCGCCGCTGGTGGCGCCTGCGCCCTATAACGATATGTACGATCCCGCCGCGCTGCCCCTGCCCAGCCGGCTGGCCGATGCAGAGGCCGAGCACGCCTTGCATCCGTTTTTCGGCCCTGCCATCGATGCGGTGACGCCCGCCTCCACCGTGCTGGGCTTTCCCGATCTGGGCACCGATGACGACGTGGTACAGACACTGCGCGCGATCTACCTAGGGCTGGCAAGCGAGGTGGACGCCCAAATCGGACGGGTTCTGCAGTTCCTGAAGGACAGCGGCCAGGAGGACAACACCCTTGTCATCATAAGCGCCGATCATGGCGAGATGCTGGGCGACCACCACAGTTGGGGCAAGTTCTCGGTCTATGACGCAGCCTACCAGACTCCGCTGATCGTGCGCCTACCGGGCAATGGCGCGCGCGCTGGGAGCAGAGTGCAGGAGATCACCGAGTCGATCGACCTGACCCCCACCATTCTGGACTGGGTCGGACAGGAGATCCCGAATGCGATGGACGGCACCTCCCTGTTGCCGCTGCTGCGGGGTGAGGCACCCACGGACTGGCGCCGCTATTCCTATTCCGAACTGGACTTCGCAGACCCCGCCACCACCGGCGCAGGCGCCTTTGGCATCCGGCCATCGGAGGCCTCTCTCGCGATCCTGCGCGATGAGCGGTTCACCCTGGTCGAGTTCGCAGCCGACCTGCCGCCCATCCTGTTTGATCACCAGGGCGCAGGGGAAATGGAAAATGTCGCCGGGGATCCCGCCCTGCAGGCAGATCTGGCGCGGCTGACCCGCACCATGCTGCGCCACCGGATGAGAAACGCCGACCACACGCTATCGCTGCACGAGATCACCACCGACGGACCGCGCGCGCACCGGCGCCAGCGCCCCGGCGGTTGACGCTGCCCGCATCTATCGGGCAGAAGATTTTGCGAATTTAGCGATAACATCCCGGCGCCGCCCGGATGCCGTGATCTGACAGGGATGATGCCCATGACCGACCTCCGTGACACCGCCCTGAAACTGTTCTCTGCCGCCGTGGAACGCGCCGATCCAGCGCTCGCCCTACGCCGTCAGATCACCGCGCATCCGCTGCCGCCCTGCCCCGAGGGCGGGCGCACCCTGATCCTCGCCGTGGGCAAGGCCGCTATCCCGATGATGCGCGAGGCGCTGGAGCATATTCCGCAGCCCCGGGCGGCGCTTGTGGTGACCAACCCGGAAAACATCTGCGATCTGCCCGGGGCGCGCGTGCTGGCGGGCAGCCATCCCGTCCCGGATGAGGCCAGCGCCACAGCGGGCCGCGCGGTGATCGACTTTCTTGCAGGCACCACCCCACAGGATCGGGTGATTGCCCTCATGTCGGGCGGCGGCTCCGCCCTGATGGTGGCGCCTGCACCCGGGCTGACCCTCGCGGACAAGGCAGAGGTCGGGCGTCTGCTGCTTGCCTCGGGGCTTGAGATCAACGAGATGAACCTGGTCCGCCAGCAGCTGTCAGACCTGAAGGGCGGCGGGCTATTGCGCCATGCGGCACCCGCCCCGGTCACGGCCTACTTACTGTCGGATGTTATTGGCGACGACCTGCGCGCCATTGCATCCGGTCCGACTGTCTCCCCCATCGGCACCCGGAGCGACGCTCGCGCGGTGCTGGAACGGGCGGGCATCTGGACGGATTGCCCTGCAGCGGTACAGGCGCATCTGTCTGCTCCCGAAGCGCCTGCCAACCTGCCGGAGGCTGAGAATATCCTGATCGGATCGAACCGGCATAGCCTAGCTGCCATGAAACAGGCGGCAGAGGGATGTCAGGCAGAGATCGTCAGCGATCACCTCACCGGAGACGTGGCGGAAGCCGCCGAAACCGTGATCGCGGCCGCTCAAATGGCGGCAACTGACCTGCCCGTCGCGCTGATCTTTGGCGGGGAAACCACAGTGCGGCTAGCCGGTGACGGCCTGGGCGGGCGCAACCAAGAACTCGCGCTGCGGGTGGCGCAGCTGGGCGCCGCGCAGCTCACTGGCAACTGGCTGTTCCTCTCGGGCGGCACCGATGGGCGCGATGGACCGACCGATGCAGCCGGCGGCCTTGTTGGCCCCGGCACCTGGCAGGCCATCCGGGACGCTGGGCAGGACCCTGAGGCGCTTCTGGCCAATAACGACAGCTACGCCGCGCTCAAATCCGCAGATGCATTGCTGATGACCGGCGGCACCGGCACCAATGTCGCCGATGTCCAGGTCTTCCTGCGCCTGCCCGATTAAGCCTCGGCCCAAAGGCCTAACGACGCCCTAGAGGTCGATCTTGTCCAGATCGTTCAGCAAGTCGAGCAGTGCCTCATAACGCTCCTCACCCATTTTGTTCCGGGTCCGGGCGGCCAGTTCCATGCTGGCACCGATATTGTCATCGATGATCTGCTCTCCTGCTGCGGTGATCGTGATCACCTGACGGCGCCGGTCGCTCTCGTCGCGGCTGCGGCTGATCAGCTGTTTTTCCTCAAGCTTTTGCAGAATGCGGGTCAGGCTAGGCAGCAGCAGGCAGGCCTCTTCCGAAATCTGGGTCGGGTCTGTAGGCCCGCTTTCCTGCACCACGCGCAGCACCCGCCACTGCTGTTCAGTGAGGTTCACGTCGCTCAGGAGCGCTCGAATCGGGCCCATGACCCGCTCACGCGCCCGCAACAAGGCAATCGGCAGCGAACGGTCGGTGGATGGCAGTGCTTTTGTCATGTGCGTTTATCACCTCAAAATCAGGCAAAACGCAATTGGAATGGACGATATCCCGCACAGTTGACCACCGGCACGGATTTTGTTACACATGTTAATGATCTAGGAAGGAGCACGGATCAATGCCCCATATCACGGTGGACTATTCCCCGAATGTCGCAGGCTATGCGGATATTGCCGGTCTGTGCAACCGGCTGCGCCTTGCGGCGGCGGACACCGGTGTGCTGCCCCTGGCCGGGATCCGGGTGCGCGCCTTTGCCGCGACCCATGTCTCGATTGCCGATGGCGATCCGCAGCACGGGTATGTGGACATTGCAGTCCGCCTGCGCGGCGGCCGCGATCTGGACACCCGTAAACGCGCCACGGCTGAAATCTTCGAGGCTGCACGGCACTATCTGGAGCCCGCGATGCAGGCCCACTCTCTCGCGCTGTCGTTCGAGATGCGCGACATCGACCCCGATCTTTCCCCCAAATGCGGCACCATCCGCGACCATATGAAGAAGGCAAAGCAGTGATGAGCGATCTGGCCAGCAATATCGAGAAACTCAGCGGCTTTCTGGCGCGATTCAAGGACACCGGCATCCAGAACCGCATTGCCGGGCAGGATATCGCCGGATCCGGCGGTGTGTTCCAGTCGACCTCCCCGGTGGACAAGAGCGTGATCTGCGATGTGGCGCGCGGCTCTGAGGCCGACGTTGACCAAGCCGCTGCCGCTGCCAAGGCGGCTTTCCCCGCCTGGCGCGACACGCCCGCCACCGAGCGGCGCAAGATCCTCTTGCGCATTGCCGATGCAATCGAGGCCCGCGCCGAGGAAATTGCGCTCTGCGAATGCTGGGACACCGGCCAGGCCCTGCGGTTCATGTCCAAGGCCGCCCTGCGCGGCGCCGAGAACTTTCGCTATTTCGCCGATCAGGTGGTGCAGGCCCGCGATGGCCAGCACCTGAAATCACCCACCCTGATGAATATCACCACCCGTGTGCCGATTGGCCCGGTGGGGGTGATCACGCCATGGAACACGCCCTTCATGCTGTCCACCTGGAAGATCGCGCCTGCCTTGGCGGCGGGCTGCACCGTGGTCCACAAACCGGCCGAGGATTCGCCGCTCACCGCGCGCCTTCTGGTCGAGATCGCCGAGGAGGCAGGCCTGCCGCCGGGTGTCCTCAACACCGTCAACGGCTATGGCGAAGACGCGGGCAAGCGGCTGACCGAACATCCCGACATCAAGGCCATCGCCTTTGTTGGCGAAAGCCGCACCGGGAGCCTCATCACCAAACAGGGTGCCGACACGCTGAAGCGGGTGCATCTGGAGCTGGGCGGCAAGAACCCGGTCATCGTCTTTGACGACGCCGATCTGGACCGCGCGCTGGATGCGGTGATCTTCATGATCTATTCGATCAACGGCGAACGCTGCACCTCTTCCTCGCGCCTGTTGGTGCAGGACAGCATCCGCGCCGAATTCGAGGCCAAGCTGGTGGAGCGCGTCAATCGCATCAAGGTCGGCCATCCGCTCGATCCCACAACCGAAATCGGCCCGCTGATCAGCAAGGAGCATTTCGACAAGGTGACCTCCTATTTCGACATCGCTCGCGCAGATGGCGCAACCGTCGCCGCCGGTGGTGAGACGGTGGGTGACGAGGGCTATTTCGTGCGCCCCACCCTGTTCACCGGCGCCGACAACCAGATGCGCATCGCGCGCGAGGAGATCTTTGGCCCGGTGCTGACCTCAATCCCTTTCAGCACCGAGGAAGAGGGGCTCGAGATCGCCAATGACACGCCCTACGGGCTGACCGGCTATGTCTGGACCAACGATCTCACCCGCGCGCTGCGTTTTACCGACCGGCTCGAAGCTGGGATGATCTGGGTGAACAGCGAAAACGTCCGCCACCTGCCCACCCCCTTTGGCGGGGTCAAGGCATCGGGCATTGGCCGCGACGGCGGCGACTGGAGCTTTGAGTTCTATATGGAGCAGAAACACATCGGTTTCGCCACCGGCCAGCACAAGATCGCGCGCCTCGGCGCCTAATCACCCTTTCGGAAACGCGCGCAACCTTTCGGGAGGAGACCCATGGGAGAGATCGTTCTTGCCGCCAAGATGACCCACGTGCCCACCATGCTCATGTCCGAGCAGGAGGGCCCCATCAAAGGCACCCGCCAGCCCGCCATCGACGGGCACCGTGAGATCGCCCGCCGGGCCAAGGCGCTTGGCGCTGATACGGTGGTGATCTGCGACACCCATTGGGTGATCAATGCGGGCTTTCACATCAACGCCAACGCACGTTTCGAGGGGCTTTTTACCTCGAACGAGTTCCCGCAGTTCATTCAGGATCTGCCTTATGGCTATGATGGCAACCCGGAGCTGGGCGACGCCATCGCCAAGGCAGCCTCGGACCGGGGCGCCTATACGCTGGCGCATCATCTGGACAGTCTGGAGCTGGAATACGGAACCCTGGTGCCGATGCGTTTCATGAGCCGCGAGCACGACATGAAGGTCGTCTCCGTCGCGGCCTGGGCCACGGTACATGGCCATGACGAAAGCCGTATCGTGGGCGAAGCCATCCGCGCCGCCGTTGAAGCCTCAAACAGTAAGGTGCTGTTGGTTGCCTCCGGGTCTTTGTCCCACAAGATCTGGGCCAATAAGGACTACGCCGCCAACAATGGCACCTTCACCATCAGTTCGGAGTTCAACCGCCAGATGGATCTGCATGTGCTGGAGATGTGGAAGAATGGCGATCACGCGACCTTCCTGAAAATGCTGAGCGAATATGCGCAATTCTGCTGCGGCGAAGGCTCGATGCATGACACGGCGATGCTCTATGGCGCGCTGGGATGGGATGCCTATGATGGCAAATGCGAGGTGGTGACGCCCTATTTCCCCAGCTCCGGCACCGGCCAGACAAACGTGATTTTCCCGGTCTGAACGCCGGATCAACAAGGAGGCACAGATGCCCGTTCCCGCCCCCGTACTCTATCCGCCCTTCAACATTGTCCGCCTCAGCCATGTGGAATATGCGGTGACGGATCTGGCCGCCAGCCGCGCCTTTTACGTGGACACGCTGGGCCTTCAGGTGACGCATGAGGATGACGCCCGCATCTACCTGCGCGCGATGGAGGAACGCGGCCACCACTGCATCGTTCTGGTGCAGGCGGACGCGCCGTCGGTGGCGGTTCTGGGGTTCAAGCTGTTTGACGAGCCCGATCTCGACAAGGCCGCCGATTTTTTTGCCGCCAAGGGGCTGCCAGTCGAATGGGTGGAACGCCCGCATATGGGCCGCACGTTGCGCACCCGCGATCCCTGGGGCATCCCGCTGGAGTTCTACGTCAAGATGGACCGGCTGGAGCCGATCCACCAGAAATACAGGCTCTATAACGGGGTAAAACCGCTCCGCATCGACCATTTCAACATGTTCTCGGCCGATGTCGACGCCAGCGTCGCCTTCTATAACGAGATCGGATTCCGCGTCACCGAATACACCGAAGATGACGACAGCGGGAAGGTCTGGGCCGCCTGGATGCACCGCAAGGGCGGCGTGCATGACGTGGCCTTTACCAATGGTCTTGGCCCGCGCCTGCATCACACCGCCTTTTGGGTGCCGAACCCGCTGGCCATCATTGATCTGTTGGATCTGATGGCGACCACCGGTTACGTGGACAATATCGAGCGCGGCCCCGGACGGCACGGGATCTCCAATGCGTTTTTCCTTTATGTGCGCGACCCGGACGGGCACCGGATCGAGATCTATTGCTCGGATTACCAGACTTGCGATCCCGACCTTGAACCGATCAAATGGTCGCTCACGGATCCGCAGCGCCAGACCCTTTGGGGGGCGCCAGCGCCGCGCAGCTGGTTCGAGGAAGGGTCAAGTTTTGAAGGGGTAGAGCCACAACCCAGCGCCCTGACCGCGCAGCCGATCATTGCACCGTAGAACAACATCAGGACAGCGTCTGACCTTGGGGAGGCGAGAGGCGCCTTCCCAGGGGGAAGGTCAGGCGCGGTCCGGGCCAAGGCCCGTATATTGGAGCTTAACTTATGAAATGGGATGAATTCTCAGACTGGGGCCGCAAGGTCGCCGACTGGGCACAGGACTATCACCTGACCGTGGGCGAAAAACCCGTGCGCGCCCGCACGGAACCTGGAGAGGTTCTGAACGCCCTGCCAAGCCACCCGCCCGAGGCTGGGATCGGCATGGAAAAAATCTTTGCCGACTTCGAAGAGATCGTGATGCCCGGCATCACCCATTGGCAGCACCCGCGCTTTTTTGCCTATTTCACCTCGAATGCCGCGGCGCCCTCGGTGCTGGCGGAATTCCTGGTCTCGGCCATCGCACCGCAATGCATGCTGTGGCAGACCTCTCCGGCGGCGACCGAGATGGAAACCCGGATGATGGATTGGCTGCGTCAGGCGCTGGACCTGCCAGAGCCGTATCAAGGCGTCATTCAGGACAGCGCCTCTTCGGCCACCCTGGCGGCGGTGCTAACCATGCGGGAAAAGGCGCTGAACTGGAAAGGCAACGAAGAAGGTCTGTTCAACCAGAAACCGCTGCGCGTCTATTGCTCCTCCGAGGTGCATACCTCGATCGACCGCGCGATCTGGGTCGCGGGCATCGGCCAGCAGAACCTGGTGCGGGTGCCGATCAAGGGTGATTGGCGCGGTATGGATCCCGCGGCGCTGGAGGCGGCGATCGAGGCGGACATCGCGGCAGGACTGCAGCCCGCAGGGGTGATCCTCTGCGTCGGCAGCACCGGCACCGGCGCCACCGATCCCGTGGACAAGGTGATGGATGTGGCCGGGAAATATGGCCTTTATACCCATGTGGATGCGGCCTGGGCCGGGTCGGCGATGATCTGCCCCGAGTACCGCCACTACTGGCCCGGCATTGATCGCGCCGACAGCATCGTCTTCAACCCGCACAAATGGCTTGGTGCACAGTTCGACTGCTCGGCCCATTTCCTGAAGAACCCCGACGATCTGGTGCAGACGCTGGCAATCAGCCCCGAGTATCTGAAGACCCACGGCAAGGACGGCATCATCAACTATTCCGAATGGTCAGTTCCACTCGGCCGCCGCTTCCGGGCGCTGAAGATCTGGTTCCTGATCCGCACCTATGGGTTGGAAGGGCTGCGCAACCGCCTGCGCAACCACGTCAACTGGTCGAACCAGCTGCATGACAAGCTCGCCGCGACCCCGGATTTCGAGATCGTGACCCCGCCCATGTGGTCGCTCTGGACCTTCCGCTATGCGCCCAAAGGCGCCACGGATCTGGATGCGCTGAACCTCGCGCTGGTCAACGCCATCAATGATGACGGGCGGATTTACCTGACGCAGACCCGCGTCGACGGTGATCTGGTGATCCGCTTCCAGGCGGGTCAGTTTGAAACCACGGAAGGTGACGTGATGATGGCCCATGATGTCATCACCGAGATCGCCGCCAGCCTGACAGAAGGAGCCGATTGATGCGATTTGCCACCTATAGCGCCAATGGCGAGACTTATTACGGCGCCGTCACGGACGAGGGCATGGCCGCCCTGTCGCCCGGCTTTCCCCATTGGCCGACCCTGCGCGATGTGATCGCTGCCGATGGGCTGCATGATCTGGCAGTGGCTGCCAAAGGTCACCCGGTGACCCACTCGAATGGCACATTCACCTACCAGATCCCCGTGCCCAACCCGGAGAAAATCATTTGCGTCGGGGTGAACTTCCCTGACCGCAATGCCGAATACAAGGACGGCCAGGAAGCGCCGCCCAACATGTCGCTGTTCATCCGCTTCCCGCGCTCTTTCAGCGGGCAAGGCCAGCCGCTGATCCGTCCGCCGGAGACGCCGCAGCTGGACTATGAAGGCGAGATCGCGATTGTCATCGGCAAGGGTGGCCGCCGCATCAAGGCCGAGGATGCCTATGACCACATCGCCGCCGTAACCCTTTGCAACGAGGGCACCCTGCGCGACTGGGTGCGCCATGCGAAATTCAACGTGACCCAAGGCAAGAACTGGGACAATTCCGGCGCCATGGGGCCGTGGTTGGTGCCCTTTACCTCGGCCGCGCAACTGGATGATGTACGTCTCACCACCCATGTGAATGGGGAGTTGCGCCAGGATGACCGCACCAGCCGGATGCTGTTCCCGATCCGCCGCCAGATCGAATATATCTCCACCTTCACCACGCTGGTGCCCGGCGATGTGATCGTGACCGGCACCCCCACCGGCGCGGGCGCGCGGTACGATCCGCCCCGGTTCCTCAAACCCGGCGATGAGATCAGGGTCGAGGCCGAAGGCATCGGCACGCTCACCAACACGGTAGAGGACGAAGCATGACCCCCGACCAGCACGCAGAGGCCGCCGCAACCCTGCTGAAGGCTGAGGAGAGTGGCCAGCAATGCGGGCTCTTGTCCCTCGCCTATCCCGGCATGACGCTGGAAGATGCCTACGCCGTGCAAAAGGCGCTGGTGGCGCAAAAGCTGGCGCAGGGGCGCAGGAAAATCGGCTGGAAGATCGGCCTCACCAGCCGCGCCATGCAGCAGGCGCTGAACATCACCACCCCCGACAGCGGCGTACTGCTGGATGACATGGCCTTTGAGACAGGCAGCACCGTTCCCGCCGGACGGTTCATCCAGCCCCGCGTCGAGGCCGAGATCGCCTTTGTGATGAAGGAACCATTGGCGGGCGCCGACTGCACCCGCGAGGACGTGATTGCTGCAACGGACTATGTGGCGCCCTCGCTGGAGATCCTCGACACGCGCATCCTGCGCGCCGATCCCGCCACCGGGCACGCCCGCATCATCACCGACACCATCAGCGACAATGCCGCCAATGCGGGCGTCGTAATGGGCAACCAGCGCCACGCCATCGACGCGCATGATCTGCGCTGGGTCGGTGCTATCGCCACCCGCAACGGCACGGTCGAGGAGACAGGTCTGGGCGCCGGCGTGCTGAACGATCCCGTCACCTCGGTCCTGTGGCTGGCGCGCCGCATGGCGGAATATGGACAACAGATCGAAGCCGGGGATATCGTCCTCTCGGGGTCGTTCATCCGGCCCATCGAATGCCCGCCGGGCAGCGAGATCACCGCCGATTTTGGCCCCTTTGGCCAAGTCGCCATTTCATTCGCCTGACCGCCTTACCTGACCGCCCCAATTTGACCAAAGAGGTTTTCCATGCCCGCACCCAAGAACAGCTTCAAACAGGCCCTCGCCGAGGGCAAACGCCAGATCGGCTGCTGGATGAGCTTTGCCGAACCCTCCGTGGCCGAGATCATGGGCACCTGCGGCTTTGACTGGCTGGTGGTGGATGGCGAACACGCGCCCAACGACATCCGCTCGATCCGTGATCAGCTGATGGCGCTTGAAGCCTCAGACAGCCATCCGGTGGTGCGCGTCCCGATTGGCGAGACCTGGATCATCAAACAGGTGTTGGATGCGGGCGCCCAAACCGTTCTGGTGCCCATCGTCGAAAGCGCCGAACAGGCCGAGGAATTGGTGCGCGCTTGCAAGTACCCGCCCCATGGCACACGCGGTGTCGGCGCGGCGGGGGCACGGGCCAGCCGTTTTGGGTCGGTCAGCGAGTATATCCAGACCGCAGATCAGGAGATCTGCCTGCTGGTGCAGGTGGAAAACCGCGCCGGGATTGCCGCGCTGGATGACATCCTGCAAGTCGAAGGTATCGACGGTGTCTTTATCGGTCCGGCAGATCTGTCGACCGACATGGGCCACCAGGGCAATGCCGCCCACCCCGAAGTGCGCGCGGTGATCGCGGGCGCGCTGGAACATATCCGCGCTGCAGGCAAGGCGCCCGGCATCCTTGGCGTCACCGAAGAGGCGACACAGGCCTATTTCGATATGGGCGCACAGTTCCTTGCGGTGGGTCTGGATGTGTTGATCCTGGCCCAGAACGCCCGCAAGCTGGCCGCCGACTGGAAGGCGCGCTAAGCCTCAATTGCCTCCCTGTCAGCCCCATTGGCGCAGAGGTTCTTCATTCGCAGGCCCGCAGTGGTTTCCCCGCTGCGGGCCTGCTACGTATTTCCCTGCAATTGACCGGTTTTACCTTCCGCCAGTAGCCTGCAATCACAGGAGCGAGAGCGCGCCAGGACCAAGGGAGCACCCCGAAAGAGACCGGCGCGACATCAGGGAGGACAACTATGAAACGCGCTATTCTTGCGGGTATGGTGTCGGCGCTTGCCTTGGCTTCGGCCGCAGCAGCAGACATCAAGATCGCCCATATCTACGGCAAAACCGGCCCTTATGAGGCCTACGCCAAACAGTCCCATGACGGGCTGATGCTGGGGCTGGAATACGCCACCGGCGGCACCATGGAGATCAACGGCGAAAAGATCGTCGTGATCGAAAAGGACACCCAGCTGAAGCCGGAAAACGGCAAGGCCCTCCTGGAAGAGGCCTATGGCGATGACGAAGTCGATCTGGCCATCGGTCCGGTCAGCTCGGGCGTGGCATTGGCCATGCTGCCGGTTGCCGAGGAATACGAAAAGCTGTTGATCGTGGAACCCGCCGTGGCCGACAGCATCACTGGCGCCAACTGGAACCGCTATATCTTCCGCACCGGGCGTAACTCGTCGCAGGACGCGGTCTCCAACGCCATCGCACTGGCCGGTGAAGACACCCATATCGCCACGCTGGCGCAGGACTATGCCTTTGGCCGCGATGGCATCGCCGCTTTCAAGGAAGCGCTGGAAAGCGTCGGCAGCGACGTTGCGCACGAAGAATACGTGCCCACCGACACCACCGACTTCACTGCAGCCGCCGAGCGGATCTTCAACGCGATGAAGGATCTGGACGGCAAGAAGAAGCTGTTCGTGATCTGGGCCGGTGGCGGCAACCCGATGAGCAAGATCAACGCCATGGACCCCAGCCGGTTCGGCATTGAAATGGCAACGGGCGGCAACATTCTGGCGGCGATGAAGGCCTACAAGGAATTCCCCGGCATGGAAGGCGCCACCTACTACTACTATGAAATCCCGCAGAACCCGGTGAACGACTGGCTGGTGAAAGAGCACGAAGCCCGCTTTGGCGCGCCGCCGGATTTCTTCACCGCAGGTGGCATGACCGCCGGTATCGCCGCGGTCGAGGCCATCAAGAAGGCCGGTTCGACCGACACCGAAGAGCTGATCACCGCGATGGAAGGCATGGAATGGGAAACCCCCAAGGGCACCATGATGTTCCGCGCCGAAGATCACCAGGCTCTGCAGCCCATGTATCACTTCAAGATCAAGGTCGAAGACGGCGTTGAATGGGCGGTCCCGGAACTGGTGCGCGAGCTGAGCATCGACGAGCTGCCGATCCCAATCCGCAACCAGTAACCCTTCAGAACCAGCGGTCCGGGGCGCCATGCCCCGGACCGCCCTTTGTCCGGCCTGGCCATCGCATGGCCCATTTCCGCAGTCCCGGGGCCCGTTGTTTCAGGCACCCCGGCGCGGGCAGACCAGAGACTGACATGACTTCCTCTCCCATATTGAGTACCCGTGATCTGACGGTCCGATTTGGCGGCCACGTGGCTGTCGACGCGGTGACCTGCGATTTTCATCCCGGTCAGCTGACTGCGATTGTCGGCCCCAACGGCGCGGGCAAGACGACCTATTTCAACCTGATTTCAGGCCAGATCCCTGCCAGCGCCGGGCGCGTCTTCCTGCATGACCGCGATATCAGCGGCCAGTCGGTCTCTGCCCGCACCCGCGCCGGGATCGGCCGGGCCTTTCAGCTGACCAACCTGTTTCCCAACCTGTCGGTTCTGGAAAACGTGCGTCTGGTGGTGCAAGCCAAATCGGGGCGCAGCTTCAACCTCTGGTCCATGGTCTCGCGCCACGGCGATCTGACCGCCGAGGCCGAGGCGATCCTGCAGCGCGTGCGCCTGCTGGAGCAGCGCGAACAGGTGGTGTCAGAGCTGTCCCACGGCAATCAGCGTAAACTCGAAGTCGCCCTGCTGATCGCGCTCGATCCCGCTGTCTATATGTTCGATGAACCCACCGCAGGGATGAGCGTTGATGAGGCTCCGGTGGTGCTGGACCTGATCGAGGAACTGAAAGACCAGAGGAACCGCACGATCCTTCTGGTGGAGCATAAGATGGACGTGATCCGCACCCTCGCCGACCGCATCATCGTGCTGCACAACGGCGCCCTCGCCGCTGATGGTCCCCCGGCCGAGGTCATGGCCTCGGATGTGGTGCAGGAGGCCTATATGGGCCGCGGTCTCGAAGGAGTACTGGCCGATGTCTGATCCGATCCTGCAACTCGAAGGCGTCTATACCAACATCGCGCAATATCACATCCTGCAAGGGGTGGATCTGCAGGTGCCGCGCGCGGCCGTGACCATGCTTCTGGGCCGCAACGGCGTCGGTAAGACCACCACCCTGCGCACCGTGATCGGCCACTGGCGCGCCCATCAGGGCCGCATCCTGTTCGATGGCGAGGACATCACCAAACTGCCCACCCCGGCGATTGCCCGCATGGGACTGGGCTTCGTGCCCGAGGACATGGGCATCTTCGCCGATCTCACGGTCGAGGAAAACATGGTGCTGGCCGCCGTCTCCGGTCCGATCAACTCGGCCCGGCTCGACTGGATCTTTGCCGCCTTCCCGCCGCTCAAGACCTTCTGGAAATCCGAGGCCGGAAACCTGTCGGGCGGGCAGAAACAGATGCTGTCGATTGCCCGCGCCATGGTCGAGGAACGCAAGCTTTACCTCATCGACGAGCCGACCAAGGGTCTGGCGCCCGCCATCATCTCGACCATGGCGCGCGCCCTGAAGGACCTGAAGGATCAAGGCTCCTCGGTGCTGCTGGTGGAACAGAACTTTGCCGTCGCCAAGGCGCTGGGAGACAGTGCCAATGTGATGGACGACGGGCGGATGACCTGGTCCGGCGAAATGCAGGAGCTGGCAACCGATGCGGCCCTGCAGGAACGCCTGATGGGCCTCAGTCTGGAGGCACATTGATGACTGTCCTGACGCCAATTCGCCCTGAACAGCAGATAAACCTATTGGGAGGCCAGCCATGAGCGCCGCACCTGAACACGCCCCCAAGATGGCCGACGTTTCACTGCGCGACCGTATCGCACCGCATATGCCGGTGCTGCTGGTGCCGCTGATCGCCATCGCTGGGTTCCTCGCCATCCAGAACCCCTCAAGCTGGCTGACACTGACGGTGTCGGGCCTTGCAATGGGGATGATGATCTTCATCATGGCCTCGGGACTGACGCTGGTCTTTGGCCTGATGGATGTGATCAATTTCGGTCACGGCGCCTTTGTCTCGGTCGGAGCCTTTGTCGGCATTTCGGTGCTGCTGCTCCTTGGGCACATGACCGAGGCGCCCTCGCTGCTCCTGAACCTTGCGGCGCTGCTGGTGGCGGTGCTGGGGGCGATGATTGCCACCGGTCTCATGGGCTGGGCCTTTGAAAAGGTGATCGTGGAGCCGGTCTATGGCCACCACCTGAAGCAGATCCTGGTGACCATGGGCGGGCTGATCGTGGTGGAACAGCTGATCGTCGTGCTCTGGGGCCCCGAGGAAATCTACATCCTGCGTCCCGAAGCACTGAAAGGTGCCATCACCTTTGCCGGGGCCGCGATCGAGAAATACCGTCTGGTGGCAGTTGGCGTCGGCCTTGCGGTGTTCCTCGCGATGCGCTGGGTGCTGCGACGGACAAAGATCGGCCTGATCGTGCGGGCCGGGGTTGAGAACGGTGAGATGGTACAGGCGCTCGGCTATCGGCTGCGGCTGGTGTTCGTCGGTGTCTTCATCGCCGGGTCCGCGCTCGCGGGTCTGGGCGGCGTGATGTGGGGCCTCTACCAGGAGGTCGTCACCGCCCATATGGGTAATCAGGCGATGATCCTGATCTTCATCGTGGTGATCATCGGCGGGCTTGGCTCGGTCGAGGGCTGTTTCATCGGCGCCCTGCTGGTCGGGCTTTTGCAGAATTACATCGCCTTCATCGAACCCAAGGCGGCGCTGATTTCCAATATCGCCCTGATGGTCACCATCCTGATGTGGCGCCCGATGGGCATGATCCCGGTGGTAAAAGCAAAATGATACGTACCCTTCTTTCGGGCGATATGCCCCGCTCCGTGCCGCTGGCGCTGATTCTTGGTGTGATCCTTGTCTGCCTGGCGCTGGCGCCCTTCCTCTTTCCCGGCGTGCGCACGGTGGATACGGCAGCACGCATCTGCATCTTCATCGTGCTGGTCGCCAGCTATGATCTGCTGCTTGGCTATGGCGGTATCGTCAGCTTCGCCCATACGATGTTCTTTGGTATCGGCGCCTACGGGGTAGCGCTGGCCTCGACCCATCTCGGGCGCGGCTTTGACTCCATCGCCATCGGCGCCATCGCCGGAGCAGGCGTTGCAGCGCTTCTGGCGCTGGTGATCGGCCTGTTCTCCCTGCGGGTGCGGGCGATCTTCTTTGCCATGATCACGCTGGCGGTGGCTTCGGCTGTCGCGGTGCTGGTCAGCCAGCTCTCGGGCCTGACCGGCGGCGAGGACGGTCTGACCTTCAAGACCCCGCGCGAACTTGGCCCGGCCTTCAAATTCGGCAAGGAAGCCTTTGACGGCCAGCTGTTCGGGGTGAAACTGAACGGCAAGCTCCTGGCCTATTACTTCGTTTTCATTGGCGCGCTGGTGCTGTTCCTCGGGCTGCTGCGGGTGGTGAACTCGCCCTTTGGCCGTGTCCTGCAGGCAATCCGCGAAAACGATTTCCGGGCCGAGGCAATCGGCTACAAGGTGGTTTACTACCGGGTAGCGGCCACCTGCCTCTCGGCAGCGGCAGCTGCCCTCGCTGGCGCGCTCTACGCCGTCTGGCTGCGCTACGTTGGGCCGGACACCTCACTGTCGATGGAGATCATGATCGATATCCTGCTGATGGTAGTGATCGGCGGCATGGGAACCATGTATGGCGCAGTCGTTGGCGCAACGCTCTTCGTGCTGGCGCAGAACTATCTGCAAAACCTGATGGGCGCCGCGTCCGAGCTGACCAGCGCCCTGCCTCTGCTACCGGACCTGCTTAATGCGGACCGCTGGCTGTTGTGGCTGGGCGTCCTGTTCATCCTCAGCGTCTATTTCTTCCCGACCGGTATCGTAGGCCGCCTGCGCAACAGCGGATAGGGTCCCCGGGTCAAGGGCGGCGCAGCCGCCGCACCACAGGTGCGGTTCACCCTTGACGCGGATACATACCCAATAATCGATCTGGCGCCTTGAGAGGCAGAATTGCCCCTCAAGGCGCCTCTCAGCAAATCCCTGCGCCGCGCAAGCGGCGCCAGACCCAACCAACAGAGACGGATCTTCGATCCGGCAATGGTGGGCGGGAGCCCACCTGACCTCAGGCACCGCTATCGAGACATTCGGGGCTAGACAGCCAAACAGGGCGCCGAGAGAGAGCGGCACCCTGTTCAAAACTACACAAATATCAGCCCGGCACCGTCAACGCCGCCAACCACCAATCCCAAGGTAGGGATGCAATGTCCGACCACTGCCAAAGGGGGGGGCAGGATGGCGGGCCGGACGGGACTGGTTGTCAGCGACGTCAGGGACAGTGCAGGATCTCAAGACCCCGCGGGAATAAGTAAACTTTACCGTATTTCGGAGGCTGCGCCTATCTGCCCGAAGGGGCAAACAGCCGGGCCATTTTTGCGTTAACCTAGCCAAAAGGATAGATATTGCTGCTGGTACGCGGCAACGCGCTGGGGGCTGATACGTTGCGGGCCGATCCGCCTCTCACCACAGCCACCACAGGAAGCACCCCCTCCGGACAGCCGCTCTCTCTCGGCGCCGCTCAGAATGCGCTAGTTGCGCACCGGCAGTTTGCGCACTGCGCGGGTCGGGGCGGTTTTCTTGAAACGCTGCTCCAGCTCTTCGACAGGGTAGCCGAGGAAGCTGCAGGTGCAGATCTGCACGTGGCTGTGACCATCATAAAGATGCATGTGGCCTTTGGCACGCTTCATGTAGAATCCCTTGGCCTGCAGGGCGCTGCGCAGCTCGGACCAGCTGGTCGCATCATCGAAAATCGGACACAGCGATATACGCAGCTGGATCATCATCTCGGTGTCCAGGCGGCTTTGATCGCAGGCGCTGGACCAGGCAGTCTGGGCCATGGCTGCATCGCCGGTCGTCACGGTTTCACGTTCAAAATCATGGGAGTACATGGCAGCGTTCCTCGTTTTCTCTGGCCCTTACCAGCATGGTCTTGTTTGTGACCACAATGGGGCGGCTGCCGGATGCAAATGGGGCCACTTCTTGCGAAATGGCCCCAGTTTTATTTGGTTTTTAGAGCAAGTTGCGCTGCAACTCAGCCCTTTTTCAGAACCTCACGGCCCAGGAGTTCGGCAATCTGCACCGCGTTCAGCGCTGCGCCTTTGCGCAGGTTGTCACTGACGCACCACAGGTTCAGACCATTGTCGATGGTGCTGTCCTGACGGATCCGGCTGATGAAGGTGGCATAGTCGCCAACACATTCGACCGGGGTCACGTAGCCACCGTCTTCGCGCTTGTCGATCACCATGATGCCCGGCGCTTCGCGCAGGATGTCGCGCGCTTCGTCTTCGTCCAGATGGTCTTCGAACTCGACGTTCAGCGCTTCGGAGTGCCCAACAAAGACCGGCACGCGCACACAGGTCGCGGTGACCTTGATGGCGGGATCGACGATCTTCTTGGTCTCGGCGACCATCTTCCATTCTTCCTTGGTCGACCCGTCTTCCATGAAGACGTCGATATGCGGAATGACGTTAAAAGCGATCTGCTTGGGGTAGACCTTGGGCGGCACATCCTGAGTCGGATTGTAGACGGCCTTGGTCTGGTCCCACAGCTCATCAATCGCTTCCTTGCCCGAACCGGACACCGACTGATAGGTGCTGACGATCACGCGCTTGATCTTGGCGCGGTCGTGCAGCGGCTTCAGTGCGACGACCATCTGCGCGGTCGAACAGTTCGGGTTGGCGATGATGTTTTTCTTGGAATAGCCGTGCACCGCCTCGGGATTCACCTCGGGCACGATCAGCGGGATGTCCGGATCGTAACGGTACAACGAGGAGTTATCGATCACCACGCAACCGGAAGCCGCCGCCTTGGGCGCATACTTCTTGGTCGCGTCCGAGCCGATGGCGAACAGCGCCATGTCCCAGCCGGTGAAATCGAAGGTGTCCAGATCCTGGGTAGTGAGGGTCTTGTCGCCAAATGTCACTTCGGTTCCCAGGGATTTGCGGCTTGCCAGAACGGCAACCTCATCCACCGGAAACTGGCGCTCGGCCAGAATGTTCAGCATTTCGCGGCCCACGTTACCCGTGGCGCCCGCGATAACGACGCGATAACCCATATTAGTTTCTCCAGTTTTGCCCGGCCTCGTGGCCGGCTGCGGTGTCATATAGGGATTGCGCCAGAATTTAAAGGGCCACCATCACACCATCACCATCAATCCAGGCTATCACGGCTGAACAGATAGATCACACAGCCAAGGAGCAGGGAGGCCGCGAAAAACCCAAACAGGGCAATGTACGGCGCAGCAGGATCGCTCCCTTGCGCCATCTCTGCGTGAATGCGGCCGCTGGCAAATTGCATCAGCCCAACGCCACCGATGCCGAAAAAGTTCAAGAGCGTGACACCGCGCCCCACCAGATGCGCAGGCACGAAGGCCCGGCCATGGGCGATCACCACCGGGAAGGAGGCGCCGAAGAAGCCGATCCCCGCCATCAGTGCGACTGGCACCCAGACCGGCGCGCCGGTCAGCACAATCAGGGCCACAAGGCCAAGAACCACCGCCATGCTGCCGCCCCAGATCACCCATTTGCGCGTGCTCAGCATCCGGTCCAATGGCCCGTAGACAAAGGTGCCGAGGATCATCGCCACACCCATGATCAGGGTGATCAGCCCGATCTGACCGGTCTCCATCCCGTAGACATCGGAAAAATAGGGACCGATCCACAATCCCCGGATCGCAGCGACCGGTGCGTAACTGACCAGCATGATGGGAAAAATCGCCCAGAGCACCGGCATTTTCAAAAGGTCGAGAACGGAGCCTTTGACCTCTGTATGGCTCTTTGGCGGGTCCTTGACCGTCAGCCAGATCCCCGCTGCCACGCTGGCGGAAACGGCGGCCAGCCCGACCAGCGTCGCGCGCCAGCCGACCAGCTCTACTGCCAGCGCCGTGGGATAAGAGGCCACCAGATTGCCAACTGATCCAACCCCAAGCATCAGCGCCGCCAGAGTCGCAAACCGCACCGGCGGATAGGTCTGTGCAAAGATGAAATAGGAGGCCATCAGAACTGGCGAACAGCCGATCCCGATCAGGAACATCGCGACCGCAATGTGAAACGGCCCGCTTGCCAGGGCGAACACAAGCGCGCCGCCCCCACCACCCAGCAACAGCAAAACCGCTGCGCTACGTCTGGGGCCGATATGGTCCAGCGCCCAGCCGACGGGCAACTGCATCGCCGCAAAGGCCAGGAACCACATCCCCGACGCAGAGGCGAGATCGTCCGGCTTCACCCCAAGATCAGTGCCCAGTACCCCTGTGAGAACCGCCAGAAAAGCTCGGAAAAACTGGCTCAGCACATATGCCAGGCACAGCAGAATCAATCCCGCCTGCATTCATATCCCCCCGATGCTTCTGTTGCGCGGATCATTCCCGTCGCAAGAGGAGCATTAAATCACGCTGGTGTAACTTGCATGTTTGCCAGATCACTACAATTCCTTTGGAGACCGATATCCCTCGGAACGATTGGAACGGCCAAGGATGCGATGACACGGCAGGACAGGTTTTATGAACAGCTCCCCAAACACGGAGCCTTCTCGGCCCTGGCCCGTCCAGAGGTCTTTGTCCCGCTACCGCAGCACTGGGTGGTATGCTGCACCGACATCGTAGCCTCTACCGACCTGATTGCCGCCGGGGAATACAAGACCGTCAACATGGTGGGCGCCTCGGTCATTGCCGCCATGATGAACACACTCGGCGATACCGCCTTTCCCTATAGTTTCGGTGGCGACGGGGCATCCTTTGCGGTCGCTCCTGAGCACGCGGGCACCGCGCGCGAAACTCTGGCGCGGCTGCGGGATTGGGTCAGAGATGAATTCGGCATCACCCTGCGGGCGGCACAGATGCCGATCGAACGGATCCGCGCCGAGGGGTTGAACGTGACCGTTGCCCGCTATGCAGTGTCCGAGGATGCAGATTACGCGATGTTCTCGGGCGGGGGTCTGGCCTGGGCCGAACAGCAGATGAAGGCGGGTGCCTACAGCATCGGCGCGGCAGAGACGGAGGAACCTCCGGACCTGACCGGCCTTTCCTGCCGCTGGAGCAATACGCCCGCCCGCAACGGGCTGATTATGTCGCTGGTTGTCCTGCCCGTTGCAGGCACCGGACCGCATCAGTTTTCACAGATTGCATCCGAACTGCTGGAGCTGACGGCACAACTGGACCGCAGCGGACACCCGGTCCCGGTCAGCGGCCCCGCTCTGAAGTTTCCGCCGCCCGGGCTGATGATCGAAGCGCGTCTTTCGCGGGGCTATATCCCGCTGTCCTTGCGCGCCCTGTGGCTGACCGCAGGGTCCGCCATTGCAAGGTTTCTGTTCGGGCGTGGCAAACCAACCGGCAGTTTTGATCCCGATCACTATCTGTCCGTGCTCAGCGCCAACTCTGACTTCCGAAAATTCGATGACGGGCTGAAGATGACCGTCGATTGTAGCCCTGCCGTGCGGGACCGGGTTCTGGACCTGTTGGAGAGAACACAACAGGCCGGGCAGATTCGCTTCGGCCTGCACGAACAGGACGCAGCCATGGTGACCTGTATCGTGCCCTCTGCCATGCGTGATGATCATGTGCATTTCGTCGATGGGGCTTCGGGCGGCTACACCCAAGCCGCCGCTGACCTGCAACGCCGGACCCAGTCCTGAACCGGCTCTGGCCTGAGCTTACCCCCCATGTGAGTCCCGTTCAGACCTGTTGGAATGCTCCAGTTTTGGGATCATAGCATTCCAGACCACCTTCACCGATGTCCGTCCACAGACCATGAAGGCTGAGCGAGCCTTCGGAGACCGCGTCTTCGATGAAGGGAAAGGTCATCAGATTCTCAAGCGATGCGACAACCGCCTGACGCTCGAACTGGCGCGCCTGATTCTCTGCATCGTCGATGTCTTCGACCAAAGTGAACTTCGGCTTCAGGATGTCCATCCAGCGACCGACGAAACTTTCCTTCGCCTCCAACCCGGGCGCGTGGCCCTTACACATATCGATACAGCCTTGCACGCCTCCGCATTGGGAATGACCCAGCACGATCAGATGCGCCACCTTCAGTACCGTAACCGCGTATTCGATCGTGGCACTGGTGCCGTGGTGGTCGCCATCGGGTGCATAGGGCGGCACCAGATTCGCGATATTGCGATGAATAAAGAACTCACCCTGGTCCGCGCCAAAGATCGAGGTGACGTGAACGCGGCTGTCGCAGCAGGAAATCACCATCGCGCGCGGGCGCTGCCCTTCGGAAGCCAGACGCCGGTACCAGCCCTGGTTTTCCTGATAAGCCGTCGCTTTCCAGCCGTGGTAACGCGTCACGAGATAGCTCGGCAGAGGCTTGGCGTATTGCATATGGTGCATTCCCTGATTTGAACCCTGACAGGGGTGATAGCCTGCATTGTCAGCAAATTCGAGAGATTCCAGCATCAGCCTGGAAACCTTTTGACAACTCTTGAGGGTCAAATTGGTCATCGTGCCGTGGGGGCATAGTGAACTGGGGTGAATGTGGTGACCAATATACTCACTGTCATGCATAAGGAAAACGTGCGTCTGGATCCGGGAAAACTTTCCGAGCTGTATTCACAGTTGGGCGAAACCGGAGCCGAGGACGTCGTTTGCCGTGCAATTGAAGAACTGGCGGTCCGCCTTTCGCATTGCGAACGCTTGTGGCGTCAGAATGATATGGAAAATCTGCGCAAGAACGCGCGCTCACTGATCGCGATTTCGGATCAGATCGGCATGACCGCGATGGCGGCCATCGCCGGCGATGTGACCGACGCCGTCGACAGCAAGGATTCGCCGGCCATTGCGGCAACGGTGTTCCGCCTGCTGCGCGTTGGCGAAAGATCCCTGACCGCAGTCTGGGAACAGCAGGACCTCTCTATCTGAACCCGACACGACCAGAACCCAAATCCAAAATCCGACCCACAGGCTGTATTCACGCAGGGCTTGCAGGCAACGCGGTGACGGATACTCTGACGGCTGAATAAGCCCCCATGACCGGAGTATCCCGATGACCCCCGTTTTTGCCGCACCCTGCGATAATGCTATTGTGCTTTATGTTATTGATCAGGCGTCCTGCGAAACCTGGCTGCAAACCCAGCCAGATCAGGTCGCAGGATGGGCGCGGGCAAATGGGTTCAAGGGAGCGATCGGTCAGGTGCTTCTGGTTCCGGCCTCCGATGGAAACGGCCCGGCAATGGCGCTGGCCGGATACGGCAACGCAGCACAGCGTGCGCGTCAGCGGTTTACGCTGGCGGCGGCAGCCGAAAAGCTGCCCGAAGGGATCTATACACTTGCAAGCGGGGGCGGTGGCGGCAACGCAATTCCCGAGACTGCTCTGGAACAGGAATGTTTCGGCTGGCTGATGACGCAGTATCGCTTTGATCGCTACAAGGAGGCCAAGGCGCCCGGCGCTGCTCTGGTTGCACCCGAAGGTGTCGATGCGAAAGCCGTCGAATCGCTGGTGGCCGCCGAATGCCTGACCCGCGATCTGATCAATACACCCGCCGCCGATATGGGCCCTGACCAGCTGCAGGCCGCAGCCGAAGATCTGGCCCGCGAATTCGGCGCCACGGCACAGGTGACGCTGGATCAGGACCTTCTGGAACTGAACCTGCCAATGATTCACGCGGTTGGCCGGGCCGCCACGGCGCGCCCCCGCCTCATTGACCTGCGCTGGGGCGACAGCGGACCAAAGCTGACCCTGGTGGGCAAGGGCGTCTGTTTCGACACCGGCGGGCTCAACCTCAAACCCGGCAGCAGCATGGGGTTGATGAAAAAGGACATGGGCGGCTCTGCCACCGTGCTGGGGCTGGCGCGGATGATCATGGCCGCAGGGCTGCCAGTGCAGCTGCGCGTGCTGATCCCCGCGGTGGAAAATGCGGTTTCCGGCAATGCCTTCCGGCCCGGCGATGTACTGACCTCCCGCAAGGGGCTGACGGTCGAGATCAACAACACCGACGCCGAGGGCCGTCTGGTGCTGGCCGATGCCCTGACGCTGGCAGATGAGGATACGCCTGACCTGCTGATCTCCATGGCGACGCTGACCGGCGCCGCGCGGGTGGCTGTGGGGCCGGATCTGGCGCCCTTTTACGCCAGCGCCGATGCGGATGCCGCTACCATTGCGGGCACGGCGAGGCAGATGGCCGATCCAGTCTGGCGCATGCCCTTCCATGACCCCTATGAGACGATGATCGAACCCGGTATTGCCGATCTCGACAATGCGCCTGCGGGTGGCTTTGCTGGGTCGATCACCGCTGCCCTTTTCCTGCGCCGCTTTGCGGGCAACAGCCGCTACATGCATTTCGACATCTACGGCTGGACGCCCAGCACCGCCCCTGCCCGCCCCAAGGGCGGTGTCGGTCAGGGCGCGCGGGCGATCTTTGCCGCGCTGCCGGAGATGTTGAACCTATGAGCGGCCCCGTGATGGAGAGCTCTGCGCAGGAGCGCGCGCGAACCGCCCTTCCGGTTGTCGATGTTCTGCGACGTCCCGATGGCCCGCGCGACCGGCAGTTTCTTTATGGGGCGCCGGTCTTGGTTCTCAGCTCACAGGATGGCTGGGCGCAGATCCGGGCCGAGAAGGATGGATATACCGGCTATGTCCCGGTGGCGGCCCTGACCGCGCCGCTGGAAGCAAGCCATTGGGTCAGCGCCCCGGCGACCCATGCCTATGCGAAACCCGATTTCAAATCGGCGGACCAATGCAGCCTCAGCTTTGGCAGCCTGCTGCGGGTCAGCGAAACCTCCGGGCGTTTCGTGGCAACTGAACTGGGGCATGTCCCCGCGACGCATCTGATGCCCATCGGCAGCCTGATGCAAGATCCGATCACCGTGGCCGAAGGGTTCCTTGGCACGCCCTACCTCTGGGGCGGCGACAGCCGCTTTGGCATCGACTGTTCCGGGCTGGTGCAAGCCGCGCTGTTGGCCTGCGGCATTGCCTGTCCCGGCGACAGCGGCCCGCAAGAGCGGGATCTGGGCCGCGCCCTGCCCGAAGGCAGCACCTATATGCGCGGGGATCTGTTGTTCTGGAAAGGCCATGTTGCCCTGGTGCGCGACGGTGAAAGCATCATCCACGCCAATGCCCATGACATGGCGGTGGCTATCGAACCCCTGCAGGCCGCGATCACCCGGATCGCCGAACAGGGCGATGGCCCCGTCACTGCGCATAAACGTTTATCCTGACAGAGGGGCTCCTTGGCCTAAGGGACTTACGAAAGGCTCAGTCGACGGCGCGGATCAGCTTGCGCTCTAGCACCCGCAGCACGGTTTTCAGATCGTGCCCGCGCTTCAGGATCTGGCCGTCGATGCCCACCACCGAATACTGCCCTTGACGGTTGCGCAGCTTGGGGCGTTTTTCGATCCGGTAGAGCGGGTGTTCAGCGGTGCGCCGGAACACCGAAAAGACGGCGCATTCCCGCAGCGAGGAAATCCCGTAGTCCCGCCACTCCCCCGCAGCGACCATGCGACCGTAAAGGGAAAGGATCACCGACAGTTCCTTGCGGTCGAATGAAACCTGCTCTGGGATGCCTGCCCCGGGGAATGACGCCGTGTTTTGAAAGCTCATGATATCAGGTTCGCGTCAATCCGGGCGGGAATCAAGCGGTTTCGGCGCGCACGCCCCCATCGCTGCGATGCACATCGGGCACCCAATCCGCATCCGCCCGGTTCCAGAACCGGTTGGGATTGCCTTCGTCTTGTCCCCGGATATGCAGGGTGCGGCTGGCCGCAAGCAGCTGGATCACCGGCTCTTCATAGGGATGAACGTAATAGATCGCCCTCAACAGCGGATCGAGATCAGCGCCAGTTTGCGGCACAAAGACCTGCACTTCGACGCAAGGCACCTCTACCGCCGCTTCGCTGGCCCGGTTGACCCCGCCCGGAAGCGAGCGGAACTGCTGCACCCCCGTCGCGGTGGTGAACCCCACCTGATCATAATCGCCCCAGCGCAGCGGATCACAGGCGACAATCGCATCCATCACCTTGGCGGCGTCACCCTTTGGCACCTGCACCAGCAGCCGGGTTCCGGTCTGAACGGTGTAGCGGTCATCTTGTGTGTCGGTTCTGATCTCAGACATGGGGTCCTCCCTCACTCAGTTCCGTCGCACTCCCGGACAGCTCCAGCCCCAGGAGCTGTTGCAGCGCCCTGCGGCCCGGCGCGGTGAGGGTCAGCCCCCTTTTGTGGTGGCGGCGCAGCATCCAGCCGCGCTCCAGCGCATGAGACAGCAGTTGCCGCCCCAGCGGTCCCGCCACATGCAGCCGCCGTTCGGTCCAGTCGAGACAGGGCCGGGCAAAGGGCTGGCGCACGTTGCGTTTCGGATCCGGCAGGGTAACCCCAAGCGGCGCCCACAGATCGGATGGGACCGTATCGAACCCGCCGTCCCGTTCTGCCAGCATCCCCCGGCGCAAAAAGGCCTGCGCCATCGCCACCGCCAGCGGCCCGGCCAGATGATCATAGCAGCTGCGCACCTCGGCCAGTCCACCCGCCTTGCGGCGCTGCGCCAGATACAGACTGTCAGCAGGGGCAATCGCGGCCAGCTGCTCCAGCGCCTGGGCAACCTCGGCCCCGGACAGCCGGTGATAAACACAGCGACCCCGTTTCTCCGCCACCACCAGCCCGGCCTCCTGCAACATCCGCAAATGCGCGGTCGCCGTCTGCGGCATGATCCCGGCGGCTGCGGCAAGTTCCTTGTTGGTATAGGCCCGCCCCTCCATCAGCTCACACAGCATCCGGGTGCGGCTGGCATCGCCGATGGCCTGCCCCAGAATGTCAAAGCGCGGGGTCTGCGGGGACTTATGCGGGTCTGGTTTGCTCATGTCATAACCCTAGGCGCTGCTGCCCCCGGCCCCAAGGACAAAGACTTCGGCGCAGAGCGAAGGATCACCCCTGCGGGCGGGGGCACCCTCAGGCAAAGCTGCCCTGACAGAACCACCCCCGCGACAGCGCCGCCCCATGGGCAAAGAACACCCACAACCGGGCCCCGCAGGTGGTCACCACGACCCAGTAATCGCGCACTCCGGTTCGCCAGTTCGGATCCTCCAACCACCATTCCGGGGCGATGCGCTCGGGGCCTTCGGCGGTGGCCAGCTCCCAGTCGCGCCCGCGCCAACGGAACCGTTCGGGCACCTGGGGCACATCCGGGGCCATCACCAGTTCCGGGCGCCACAGCAACAAGGGGCGCGCATGGAGCGAAGCGGGCCAGTCCTGCGCAGGCTCTGACCAGGCGGCGGCCAGCACCTTGGCTGTTTTTTCCGGGATATGCGTCTCGACCGGGTGGCGCCGGGTGATCGCCTCCAGCCCGACCCGCGCGCCGATACGGCCGATCAGATCTTCCAGCGCCACGGTCTGCCCACCCGCCTGCCGGGTTCTGGCGGCGGCAGTGGCCTCCAGATGACCGGCCTGGGTGCGGGCATGGATGGGCTCGGCCTGCATGGCCTCAAGACGCAGTATCTCGATGCCAAACCCCGCGTCGATCTGCTCCAGCTTCATCGCCAGCAGCGGCCGGATGCGGTCCGGGTCCCGGCTGGGTCGTGCCAGACCGACGGTCACGATCTGGGCTGCCTGATCGACTCGGTGCGCCTCAAGCCGCAGCAGACGCGCGCCCTTGCCGCGTTCCTCAAGCAAGGCGCAAAGCCGGGGCAGCATCCGATCGATCCCTGCCTGAAGATCCTCCACCAGGCCGATCGGCTCGGGCAGGGTCAGGCGCACCGCAAAACTGTCAGGCACCCCCGCCGGGGAGACCGGTTCCGGGGTGCTGCCCATGGCCTGATCAAGGCGCAGTACCAGCCCCCGGCCAAAGCGCCGCGCCAGACTGGCACGGGGCTGATCCAGGAGATCGCCGATCTGCCGCAGGCCAAGTCGGCCCAGCTGCGCCACGGCTGATGCCTCCAGCCGCAGGGCCGCCACTGGTAGGGGCGCCAGCACCCGGTGCGCCTGCCCCACCGGCGCGATCCGTTCGGGCTGCTGCGACAGCTCGACCGCCTGCGGTGCCGCACCGCCCCGGGTCCAGTGCCTGCGCCCCGCCTTGCCCGAAGGCGCCCCTTGCCCCGGCGCCGCCGGGCGTACAGATATGCGGGCCGCGCGGGCGCGGGTGGCGCGGGCCTCCTGATCGATGGCATCGCCGGACCGGTCCTCCGGCAGCCCGGCCGCCTGCCCTGCATAGCGCGCCAGCGCCCAGGCCGCGCCCAGTGTATCGGCCAGCCCCATCCGCACCGTGATCCCCATGTCCGCGCAGTCCGCATCGATCTGCGTCAGCAGGGCCGCCTCGCCATCAAAAAGATGTGAACAGCCGGTCATGTCGAGATTGATTTCATCCGGGACCTGCGGCGCAACCCAAGGGCTGAACTTGCCCGCCCAGCGCCCAAGAGCCATCAAAAAAGCCGTTTCCGCCGGAATATTGCGTTTACGAGTCAAGAGCGTAGCGCAAATGGCATGGGCATCACGCAAGGGTTGCCCAACAAAAAGCCCCTCGGCCTCGGCCGCCTCATTTAACGCAGAAATAACCTGTGTGTTGGAAAGTTCCTCCACAATGGCCAGAGGCCCGGCAAGACTGCCACGCCCCGCGCGCATCACACGCTCTGCTCCGAGACGCGGAAACCAGAGCGACAATATGCGGCGATGGGACATGACACGATCCGGTTTGATGGTCCAAAATTTTCGAAAACAAGCAGTCGGCACCGCCTATGTTCTATATTTGTTCCAATCATTCGATTCGGTCAATCCACCCCCACACACAGGAGCCGCGCTCATGACGCATCCGCTCATGCCCTCTGTCTCGCCGCGCGGCTTGCGCAGTATTCCTGTCCTTCTGGTGCTGGGTCTGGCCCTGGCAGGTGCGCAACTGGATGCAGCCGCACCGATCGCGGACAAGCACGTCAAGCGGCGGGTCGAGCTGATGGCCACCCAGAAAGCGGCCATTACCACGCTGGCTGACATGATGGCGGGGCGCACCAGCTTTAACGCCTCCAAGGCCAAGGCCGCCCGGCGCACGTTGGTGAAAACAACAGGCGACATCCGCAAGCGGTTCAAGAAACCGCGCATGGATCCCAATTCACACGCCAACCCGCTGATCTGGCAACAATGGGATGATTTCGAAACCCGGGCAGAGACCGCCAAGGATGCCGCCAAACAGCTGAACGCATATACCCTGAACGGACTGCTGCGGACGGTGCCGAGCATGGTGCAGGCTTGCCTCAGCTGCCACGAAACCTACCGGAATGCGCCCAACGATTTTATCACCCACTGAGGGAGACGTGACACAGGAGGGTCGCCCAGAGGGCGGGCCTCCATCAACGGCACTGCGCTGCGCCGGAGCAGGCGACACAGACTAAGGACAGGCTCGTCCCGGTCAGCTACCATAACGGGCCAAGAACAGCTCCACCGCCCCTGCGATCACCCGCTCGCGCTCTTCGGCCGAAAACTCGGTATCGATGTTGAAGATCAGACGCGGCACCAGATCGGCCCGGCACAATTCGGCAAACTGATCCGCGGCAAGGTCGAAATCCTCGATCTGCAATTCCCCCCGTGCAGCCGCGCCTTTCAGGTAATCGCGCAGCCGGGCCCTGACCACCATCGGCCCACTTTCATAGAACTGGCGCCCAAGATCCGGGAAGCGATCTGCCTCGGCCACGCAGATCCGGAACATGCGCAGGCCGAATTCCGACAGGCTGACCGACAGGATGTGCCGCCCGGCAGCGCAAAGCACATCACGCGGTGTGCAGCAGGCCCCGGCCAGATCCATCGGCGCATCCGCCTGACGGGCGCATTCGTTGCGGGCAACTTCCATGAACAGCAGGCGCTTGTCGGGGAAATAGCTATAGAGCGTTGCCTTGGACACACCCGCAGCACGGGCGATATCGTCGACGCTGGCGCCTTCAAAGCCATCGGCCATGAACACCTCGCGCGCGCCTTCCAGAACCTGGTCAAACTTGCGTCCGGTCCTGACAATGCTGGCTTGCTCATTCATGACCGGTCCTCGTGGCGCTGGCGGGATGACCGGATCACTTTAGCCTACCCATCCGCTGTTCAACAACTCCCCAGTCATCAACACTCCAGCAGCACCCGGAACGCCCGACGTCAAAGCACGAACAACAACGACAAATGCTGCACTCTGCCGCAGCGCGCCTCTGCCGATGGGTCTTGCGCTTTGTCCTCATGCCCATATGGTTAGAACCATTCTAAAAAGATGAGGCCCAAATGCGCTTTCTTCCACAGCGAAAACGGTTTTCGGACCTGACCGGCCAGGAGATCCTGGCGCTGGCCATTTCATCCGAAGAAGACGACGCCCGGATCTATCGCGGCTATGCCGCGCGGCTGCGGGAGGATTTTCCTGCCACCGCGAAGATGTTCGATGGCATGGCCGCCGAAGAGGATGAGCACCGCGCCCGGCTGATCGCCTTGCATGAACAGCGGTTTGGCCCGGCGATCCCGCTGATCCGGCGGGAACATGTGGCCGGTTATTACAACCGTCGCCCAATCTGGCTGATGGAGAACCTCAGCCTTGAGCGGATCCGCGAAGAAGCCAAGGCGATGGAGGCGGAGGCCGAACGCTTCTACCTCGCCGCAGCAGCCCGCACCCAAGATGCCGCCACCCGCAAATTGCTGGGCGATCTGGCGGCCGCCGAAGCGGGTCACCGCGACACCGCCGCCGAGCTAGAAGAGGCGCATCTGACGGGCGATGCGCGATCTGAGGAAGACCGCACCGCGCACCGGCAGTTCGTGCTGACCTGGGTGCAGCCGGGGCTGGCCGGGCTGATGGATGGTTCGGTCTCCACTCTGGCGCCGATCTTTGCCACCGCCTTTGCCACGCAGGACACCTGGACGACCTTCCTGGTCGGCGTTGCTGCCTCTGTGGGGGCGGGCATTTCCATGGGCTTTACCGAAGCGGCCTCGGACGATGGCGAGCTGTCGGGGCGCGGATCGCCGATGAAACGGGGCATTGCCTCGGGGGTGATGACAACGCTCGGCGGGCTTGGCCACGCCCTGCCCTATCTGATCCCCGAGTTCTGGACCGCGACGACCATCGCCTTTGTCATCGTGTTCGTGGAACTCTGGGCAATTGCCTGGATCCAGAACAAATACATGGAGACACCGTTTTGGCGCGCCACGCTGCAGGTGGTTCTGGGTGGAGCACTGGTTCTGGGCGCGGGCGCTCTGATCGGCAGCGGCTGACCTCTGAGATCCAGAGGCGGCACTCCCGCCCGTCGGAAGCGGTCCTGGGGACCGCCGCCTCCCGTTGGGCGTAGCGCCGCGCTGGCGCGCGGCGGGTTGCGCACCATCACCATCGGGGCACAGGTCGAAGCAGGCAAAACCGCAGCCAAAGCATGTCCCTGCCGCGCACCGGCGCGGCCCGGCCCAACGGGCGCCCTGCATGTTTCATGCAGAGGCGACGGGCGGGAGGGGCGCGTTCATCTCTTCCTCCCGCCTGCCCAATCAGGTCACCCACGAGCGCAATCAGGCTTTTCGTTTTGGTAAAATCAGGTTACCAGTTCAGCGATGGCTGACATATTCTTCAGAACCCTGCCCTTCTTTGCGATCATCGGCCTTGGCTACTGGGCCGGGCGCACGCGGTTCTTCACCGAAGAGGCCACGGCCTATCTGACGAAATTTGTCTTCTTCTTCCCACTTTCGGCGATGATCTTTCGCTTTGCCGCCAACCTGTCCTTTGCCGAGGTCTTCGATCCCAACCTGATCCTCGGCTATCTCGCTGGGACCGTCGCGGTCTACCTTGTCGCCACGGCGGTGGCGGCCCTCAGGGGGTTGGACATGCCTACCGCAGCGGTCGAGGCGCAATGCGCCGCCATCGGCAACGTCGGCTTCCTCGGACTGCCGATGATGGCGATCCTGTTCGGCGAAGCCTCCATCGGGCCGATGATGGTGGTGCTGAGCGTCGATCTGGTGGTGTTCTCCTCGCTCATCGTCATCCTGATCAACGCCGGGCGCGGGTCGGGTCTGGGGCCGCGCACCCTGAAACTGGTCGCAATGGGACTAGTGCGAAATCCGATGATCGTGGCCATCGTTGCCGGGCTGGCCTGGTCTGCCTCGGCGCAACCAATCCCGGCGCCGGTCAATGATTTCCTGTCGATCCTCGGCGGCGCCGCCACTCCCGGCGCGCTTTTTGCCATCGGCGCCTCGCTGGCCTCGAAATCAGCCGAGCGCATGCAGGTTGCCGTCTGGCTCAGCTTTGCCAAGCTGGTGCTGCATCCGCTCTGCGTTGCCATTGGCGTGTTGTGGCTGGTGCCGGTCGCCAGTTTCCCGGCCTCAGTGGCCATCGCGGCGGCCTCGCTGCCGGTGGCGGGCAATGTCTACATGCTGGCGCAGCATTACAACGTCGCGCCGCACCGGGTTTCAGCGGCGATTCTGATTTCCACCGCGCTGTCGATCCTGACCGTACCGCTGGCTATCGCCTGGGCGTCTGGACTTTAATCTCCATCAACCGGCCAGCATTCAGTCTTTTGCAAAGCTTCTGACGCAAAAAGGCTGCGACAGGGCGCCGCAACACTGGACCCGGCCCCCGCCGACGGGTAGCTGATAGGCACTCATTTGCAAGGAGCCTCACCATGGAAACCGTATCGGAAAACAAATGCTTTGGCGGCGTGCAGGGCGTCTACCGGCACAAAAGCACGGTCACCAACTGCGATATGACCTTTGGCCTGTTCCTGCCGGAAGAGGCAAAGGATGGTCCGGTGCCGCTCCTGTGGTTCCTGTCGGGGCTGACCTGCACCCATGAAAACGCCATGACCAAGGCGGGCGCGCAGGCCTGGTGCGCCGAGCAGGGCATCGCCATTGTTTTCCCCGACACCTCGCCGCGCGGCGACGATGTGGCTGACGATGAAAACTACGACCTGGGCAAGGGCGCGGGGTTCTACGTGAACGCAACCCAGGATCCCTGGGCGCCGCACTACCAGATGTGGGACTATATCGCCGAAGAACTGCCCGCCTTTCTGGGCGCAAATTTCTCGGTCGATCTGGAGCGGCAGGCGATCACCGGCCACTCAATGGGCGGCCATGGTGCGCTGACGCTGGCGATGAACCTGCCGGGACGGTTCCGCTCGGTCTCGGCCTTTGCGCCGATCTGCAACCCGACCGCCAGCGACTGGGGCCGCAAGCAGCTGACCGCCTATCTGGGCGCGGATGAGGCGGCATGGGCGAAACATGACGCCAGCCTGGTGATGCGCGGTACCGGTTTTGACGGGCCGGTTCTGGTCGACACTGGCACCGCCGACCAGTTCTATGAGCTGCTGCGCCCCGAAGCCCTGGCACAGGCTGTCGCCGAACGCCGCCAGCAGGCCACGCTGCGGCTGCAACCGGGCTATGACCACAGCTATTTCTTCATCTCCACCTTCATGGAAGAGCATGTCTCGTTTCACGCCGAGGCGCTGTACCGGGACTGATCCGCAAAAGGACCGAACCACATGAGCCAGTACGACTACGATCTTGTCATCATCGGCTCTGGCCCCTCGGGCCGGACTGCCGCCATTCAGGCCGGGAAACTCAAGCGGCGGGTGCTGGTCATCGACCGCAAGGACCGGCTGGGGGGCGTTTCGGTACACACCGGCACGGTGCCGTCGAAAACCCTGCGAGAAACGGTGCTGAACCTCACCGGCTGGCGCGAGCGCAGTTTCTACGGCCGCGCCTACCGGGTGAAGGATCAGATCGATGCCGAGGACCTGAAGGCGCGCCTGCACATGACGCTGGACCACGAGGTTGACGTGCTGGAGCACCAGTTCAACCGCAACCACGTGGACTGGCTGGCAGGGCTTGCGCGCTTTACCGGTCCGAACGAGATTGAAGTGGCGACAGAAGCCGGCGACACCACTCGG
The DNA here is from genome assembly GCF_041008815.1 of Pseudophaeobacter sp. A-200-2. Classification (NCBI taxonomy): domain Bacteria; kingdom Pseudomonadati; phylum Pseudomonadota; class Alphaproteobacteria; order Rhodobacterales; family Roseobacteraceae; genus Pseudophaeobacter; species Pseudophaeobacter sp. A-200-2. The sequence continues at coordinate 136,950 of NZ_JAXGFU010000010.1, forward strand.
GTCACCGGCGAGAAATTCCTGATCGCCACCGGCACCCGCACCTATCGCCCCGATGACGTGCCCTTTAACGGCAAGACCGTGGTCGATGGCGACGAGTTCCTGGAAATGGAGGAAATCCCGCGCTCGCTGATCGTGGTCGGCGCCGGGGTCATCGGCGTGGAATATGCCACCATGTTCTCGGCGCTTGATGTGCGAGTGACCCTGATCGAGCCGCGCGAGACCTTCCTGGATTTCATCGACCGCACCATCATCGAGGACTTCACCCATCAGATCCGCGAAAACGGTGTCGACCTGCGGCTTGGCTCGGCCATCGAGAAGATCGAGGACGAAGGCAGCCATATCGAGGTCAGCATGGCCAATGGCCGCCATGTGCGCGGTGAAATGCTGCTGTTCGCGGCCGGACGCATGGGCAATACCGACAATCTTAACCTCAAGGCCGTGGGGCTGGAGACCGACCACCGAGGCCGCATCAGCGTCGAGCGCAAGACCTACCAGACCTCGGTGCCGCATGTGTATGCCACCGGCGATGTAATCGGGCACCCTTCGCTGGCCTCCACCTCGCTGCAACAGGGGCGCGTTGCCGCCTGTCACGCGTTGGAGACGCCCACCGTCCCCGAAAGCCCCTGGTTCCCCTATGGCATCTACTCGGTGCCGGAAATCTCCACCTGCGGCATGTCCGAGGAAGAGCTGCAGGAGCGCGGTGTGCCTTATGAGGTCGGCATCGCGCGGTTCCGCGAAACCTCGCGCGGGCATATCATGGGGCTGGAACACGGCATGCTGAAAATGCTGTTCTCCCTCAAAACCCGCCGGGTGCTGGGCGTGCAGATCGTCGGTGAAGGCGCGACCGAGCTTATTCACATTGCCCAGGCGGTGCTGAACCTTCAGGGCACGGTGGAATACTTCGTCCAGAACACCTTCAACTACCCGACCCTGGCCGAAGCCTACAAGATCGCGGGTCTGGATGCCTTCAACCGGATGCCCATCCCGGATGAGTTCAAGGTGAAGCAGCCGACCAAAGCGCCCGAGAAATCAGAGCCCAAAAAGGCGAAAGAGTGAGCGCGCTTTACATCGATGCCGACGCCTGCCCGGTCAAGGCAGAGGCCGAGCGGGTCGCCACCCGTCACGGGCTGAAGATGTTCGTGGTCTCCAATGGCGGCTTGCGCCCCTCGGCCAATCCGCTGGTGGAAACCGTGATCGTCTCCGAAGGCGCCGATGTGGCCGATATGTGGATCGCCGAACGCTGCGGACCGGGCGATGTGGTGGTGACCGGGGATATCCCTCTCGCCGCGAAATGCATCGAAACCGGCGCCCGGGTTCTGCGCCACAATGGCGAACGCTTCACCGAAGCCAACATCGGCCAGCTGCTGGCGATGCGCGATCTGATGGCCGACCTGCGCGCCGCCAACCCGCTTGGCGCGGGGGGCAGCGGCAAGGGCTTCACCAAAGCGGACCGCTCGCGGTTTCTGGATGCCTTGGAGCGCGAGATCCGGGCCGCCAAACAGTCCTGAACGAAAACAGTTTTCCGGCAACAAAGTCTCACCCAGAGCCTTGCGGCGGAGAAGCAACTCCGTCACTGATCAGGCAAGCGTGCAGGGGGGGCCATGAGCCAGGAAATCAAAGTCAGCGTTCTGGGGCTTCTGGCCGCCGCCGGATCGGCCATCAGTTTCTCCGTCATCGACGTGATCTTCAAATTCCTGTCCGGGGACTACCCCCTTTACCAGGTGGTCATGGTCCGCTCTGTGGTGGCGCTGTTGGTGCTGGCGGCGGTGATTATTCCCCTCGAAGGGGGATTTAACATCCTGCGCACCCGGCAGCCGAAACTGCACCTGATGCGCTGCTGCGCGGTGCTGTTTGCCAACATCTGCTTTTTCACCGGGCTGGCCATAATGCCCATCGCCGAGGCTGTCGCCATCGCCTTTGCCACGCCCTTGATCGTGACCGCCCTGTCGGTCGTCGTGCTGAAAGAACGCGTCGGTCCCTGGCGCTGGGGTGCGGTGGCGGTGGGATTCCTTGGCATTCTGATCATCATGCGGCCCAGCCCCGGCAGTTTTCAGGCCGCCGCGATCCTGCCATTCCTGGGCGCCTGCGGCTATGCCACCCTGCACGTGCTGACCCGCCGGGCGGGCGGCGCCGACAAGGCGGCGACCCTGTCGTTCTACCCCACTTTCGGCTTTCTTGTGGTCAGCGCGCTGGTCGGCCTTTTCACCGGTGACGGGCGGTTTGCGACCGGCGAAAACGCGGCGGTGGACTACATCCTGCGCGCCTGGGTCTGGCCCGCGCCTCAGGACTGGTGGCTGTTCATCGGGGTCGGACTGGCCGGATCCGTTGGCGGCTATCTGGTCAGCCAGGCCTACCGGCTGAACGAAGCAGGACTGGCCGCGCCGTTTGAGTATATCGCCATGCCGATGGCCGTGCTTTGGGGCGTTCTGGTGTTCGATGAATGGCCCGATCTGCCGGTCTGGGCCGGTTCGGCCTTGATCATCGGCGCCGGTCTTGTTTCAGTCTGGCGGGAAACGCGGCGCAGCCGCCCGGTGGCCCGCCCGCGCCCACGTTCGGCCGGGTAATGTAACGGAACAGGAAGCAGCAGATGCCCATCGACGCCGTCGTTTTCGATATTGGCCGCGTGCTGATCGAATGGAACCCCGAGGCCTTCTTTGACGCCCGCCTCGGCCCCGAGCACCGCAAGAGGCTGTTTGCCGAGGTCGATCTGCACGGGATGAATCTGGGCGTGGACCGCGGCGATGATTTCCGCGCCTCGGTCTACGGGCTGGCCGAGCGTCACCCGGAGTGGTCCGAGGAAATCCGCCACTGGCACGACAGCTGGATCGAAATGGCTTCTCCCGAGATCCCGCACTCGGTGCGACTGATGCGAGCGCTACAGGCCCGCGACATCCCAGTGTTTGCCCTGACCAATTTCGGCGTCGGCACCTTTGCGGTCGCGCGCCAGACCTATCCCTTCTTCGATGAATTCGATCGGGCCTTTGTTTCGGGCCGTCTGCGCACCATCAAGCCCGAGCCCGAGATCTACGCGCATCTGGAACGCGACACAGGCATTGCGCCGGAGCGCCTGCTGTTCACCGATGACCGCCCCGAAAACATTGAGGCCGCCGCGCAACGCGGCTGGCACACTCATCTATTCACCACACCCGACACCTGGGCCACGCGCCTGGTGGCAGAGGGGCTGTTGACCCCAGAGGAGGCAAAATGAGCATTCCATCCATCGGATTCAAAGAGGGCGAGGCCCTGCTGGACTGGGTCGGCTTCACCGAGGCGCTGGCCAAGGGGCATGATCTGCCCAAGGCGGAAATCGGCGATACTTTCCTCTACCGTGATCCCGACACGCTGCTCAGCCGCTCGGCCTGGATCGACGGCATGGGGCTGGCCGTGAAAACGGCGACGATCTTTCCCGGCAACCCCAAGGCGGGCAAGCCGATGGTCAATGGCGCGGTCTGTCTTTACTCCGATCAGGACGGTACCCTGGACGCTTTGGTGGATTTCCACCTGGTGACCAAGTGGAAGACCGCGGGCGACAGCCTGCTTGGCGCCATGCGTCTGGCCAACCCCGACAGCCGCGACATCCTGATCGTCGGAGCGGGCACCGTCGCCGGATCGCTGGTCGAGGCCTTTGGCGCCGCCTACCCTCGCGCCCAGATCCGGGTCTGGAACCGCACCCAGTCCAAGGCCGAAGACATGAAGGCCAGCTATCCGCAGATCGAGGTCGCCGCCGATCTGGAAGCCGCCGTGCGCTCGGCCGATATCATCGTCACCTCCACCATGTCATCGACCCCCGTGGTTCAGGGCGCATGGCTGAAACCCGGCCAGCACCTGAACCTGATCGGTGCCTACCGCCCCGACATGCGCGAAACCGATGACGAGGCGCTCTGCCGCGCGCGCATCTATTGCGACAGTTTCGACACCACGCTGGATCACATCGGCGAATTCAAGATCCCATTGGCCGAGGGCGTCATCCAGCGCGGCGATGTGCTGGCGGATTTCTATTCCCTCGACAGCTTCCCTGCCTATGATCCGGAGGCGATCACCCTGTTCAAGAACGGCGGCGGCGCCCATATGGACCTGATGACGAGCCGTCACATTCTGGACAAATGGCGCGCCAGGGACTGACGTGCGGTTAAAGGTCAGGGAAAGTGTCTTTCTTGAAGGTCACAATGGGCACACAGATCAATTCTTGATCTGGCCTGAGAACGTTCCCCCAGACCTGATCGACAGAATGACGCCAAACAAGGGCTATGTGCTAACGTGTAAAGTTGAGAACGAGGCCATTTCACCCTTTGTTGGTGGCATTCACGCAAAGCACCGTCAGCAATCTGGCGGAGGTGATGCGCTGGTCTTGATGTTGGAAGACATGGGCCTCGGACACTTGTCGACAAACGCAACCGTTGAGCTGGACGTGGCAGGTTTTCTTGAGGACAGCTCATAGATCCGAGCTACCGAAATGACATGGCGGGGCGAGGTTCTGGTGTTTACCTCGCCCATTCAAGCCAGGTCAGCCAGCAGCTCACCCCAAAAATGATCGCAACCAATGACCACATGACCACTGGTCGGCGTTTCAAACACTTCTGCAGCCAGTCGATCAGTTCGCCAAGGACGGTTTCCATTCACCTCACGCCGCCACGCTGCCCAGCGGCCGCTCCCTTACCGGCAGGTGAACGATGGCGCTGAAGGCACCGACGGCGACACCGATCCACCACACGAAGGTGTAATCGCCATAGGCGTCATACATCCGCCCGCCCAGCCAGACGCCGAGGAAACTGCCGAGTTGGTGACTGAAGAACACGATCCCGTAAAGCGTCCCCATATAGCGCAGCCCGTAGATATGCGCGACAAGGCCCGACGTCAGCGGCACCGTTGCCAACCACAGGGACCCCATGACGATGGAGAAGACAATCACCGACGTCGGCGTGATCGGCACCATGATAAAGGCCGCCGCCGCGATGGTCCGCCCGGTATAGATCGCCGCCAGCAGGTATTTCTTGGAGTAGCGGTTGCCCAGATATCCCGCCAGCAGGGTGCCGCCGACGTTGGCCGCCCCGATCAGCGAGATCGCAACCGCCCCGAGCGCCGAGGTCGAAGTGATCCCGAGGCTATAGAGCGCGCCGCCCGGCATGATCGGCCCGCACATCTCGGTCACGAAGGCCGGGAAATGCGCGGTCACGAAGGCCAGCTGATAGCCGCAGCTGAAAAACCCGAGGAAGATCAGCGTATAGGAGGGATCCTTGAAGGCCTTGATCAGGATGGTGCCCATGCTCTCTTCAAGCTCAGATTTGCTCGCCATCTGGGGCGCGCGCATCAGCGGCAGCGTCAGGATCAGCGCCAGCACCACGCCTGCAAAGATCAGGAACACGGTCTGCCACGTCATGAAGGACAGCATCCATTCCGCCCAGGGCGCGCCAAAGATTTGCCCGGCAGAGCCTGCCGCCGTGACAATCGCCAGCGACATCGAGCGGTTTTCATCCGAGCTGGCCCGCCCCACGACCGCCAGAACCACGCCAAAGCCGGTGCCCGCAATGCCAAAGCCCACCAGCCATTCATAGGCCTGCATCTGGAACGGCGTCACCGCGCCTGCGCTCAGCACCAGCCCCGCCGCATAAGTAAGCGCGCCAAGGATGATGGCCTTTCTGTCACCGATCTTCTCGGCCACCGCGCCAAAGATCGGCTGCCCGATCCCCCAGGCGAGGTTCTGGATCGCGATCGCCAGCGAGAATTCCGAGCGCAGCCAGCCGAACTCCTCGGCGATGGGGATCTGGAACACCCCGAACGAGGCGCGCACCGCAAAGCTGACCATGATGATCACGCAGCCCACGATCAAAACGGGGGTGAACAAGGGTGTTTTCTGTGCCGCTGCGCTGCTCATGCCGGGTCCTTTCAAATCAGAGCTGCGACGGTAGGCATTGCGGCCCCGGGGTCAATTCAAGAAATCTGCGCAGTCACATAAGGAAAATTGATGTGACCTGACTGCCTTCCAGCCAGGCGCTTGTTGCTTCATCTGCCCGCATGGCTTTTCAACCGCCTGCCTGCGCGCTATGGCTGGCGCCATGACCCAGGTTAGCGCGCTTTATCAGACCCGCAGCGAAGCAGGCCAGATCCGCCCGGATCCGGCGCAGCAAGCTGTTCTGCCGGAATTCGACCGTATTGCCGAAGGGCTGATGGCCCCGCCGGTGAAACGGGGCCTCTTCCGCAAGGCTACTCGGGAAGAGGTCAAGGGCCTCTACCTCTGGGGCGGCGTCGGGCGCGGCAAATCCATGCTGATGGATCTCTTTGTCGATAGCCTCGGCGATATCCCCGCGCGGCGGGTGCATTTTCACGCCTTCATGCAGGAAATCCACGCCAAGATGCACGAGGCGCGTCAGAACGGCGTGCAGGATGCCCTCGCGCCGGTGGCAAAGGAGGTCGCCGACTCCGTGCGCCTTCTGGCCTTTGACGAGATGCAGATTACCGATATCACCGATGCGATGATCGTGGGGCGGCTGTTTGAATCCCTCTTCGAGGCAGGCGTCACCGTGGTCACCACCTCGAACCGGGTGCCGGATGATCTTTACAAAAACGGCCTCAACCGCCAGCTCTTCCTGCCCTTCATCGATCTGATCAAGGAAAAGATGCAGGTCTGGGAAATGGTCAGCCCGGTAGATTACCGGCAGGACCGTCTCAAGGGCTCACCGGTCTATTTCTCGCCTGTGAATGCCGACTCCCGCGCCCAGCTCCGCGCCATCTGGGAGGATCTGTCGGGCGGTGATGCCCAACCCCTGACGCTTGAGGTGAAAGGCCGAGAGGTGGTGCTGCCCGGTTTCAGGAATGGCGTGGCACGGGCTAGTTTTTATGACCTTTGCGGCAAAATGCTGGGGCCGGGCGATTATCTGGCCATCGCCGAAGAGGTGAAGGTGCTGGTGCTCGAGGATATCCCGCGCCTGTCGCGCAGCAATTTCAACGAGGCAAAGCGTTTCGTCACCCTGATCGATGCACTCTACGAGGCGCAGGTGCGGCTGATCTGCACCGCCGCGGCCGAGCCGGAATATCTATACGTCGAAGGCGACGGTGCCTTCGAGTTCGAGCGCACCGCCTCGCGCCTGCGGGAAATGCAAGACAAGGATTGGGGACAGGACGGCTGAGCCTGCCCCGCGCCGCGCAAGCGGCGCCACGCCCAACGGGATGAGATCGCAAGATCGAAGACGGGCGGGAGCGCCCCTGCCCGCCTTTGCCAAATCCCTCAGCCGTTTTCGCGCAGGATATGGCCCGCCAGATAGAGCGATCCGCAGATCAGCACACGTGCGGAGGGATCGTTGGCGATGATCGCCTGCAGCGCCGACAGGGCATCTTCGGCCCGGGTTGCGGTAATGCCGACGGATTGCGCTGCTGCCTCGGTTTCCTCAGCGCTCAGCGTCGCCGCTTCGCCGGGGATCGAAATGGCCGTTAGGCTCTCCACATGGGGCGCGAGCGGTGCCATGTAGCCGGTCACATCCTTGGTGTTCAGCATGCCGCAGATCAGATGCGTTGGCCGTTTCGGCAGCCCCGCCAGCACATCCGCCAGCGCATGACCCGCCGCCGCGTTATGCCCGCCGTCCAGCCAGAGTTCGGCGCCCGCGGCAGCCTCCACCAGAGGACCGGTCTTCAGCCGCTGCATCCGGGCAGACCATTCAGCCCGCGCCATCGCCGCCTCACAAGCCACCTCATCCGCACCCAGATGGCGCAGGACGGCCAGAGCCATCCCCGCATTCTGCACCTGATGCGCACCGATCAGTGCGGGCATCGGCAGGTCCAGTAGCCCGGCTTCGTCCTGAAAAATTAGCCGCCCGCGTTCCTCGTAGACGTGCCAGTGCTGACCGTGGGCGATCAGCGGCGCGCCAAGGCGAGCGGCGACATCCTCGATCACCTCCATCGCCTCATCATCCTGTGGGCCGACGACCACCGGTACGCCGCGCTTGATGATGCCTGCCTTTTCGCCCGCGATCTTGGCCAGGGTATTGCCAAGGAACTGTTCATGATCGATCGACACAGGCGTGATCACCGACAGGGCGGGTTTTTCAATCACGTTGGTGGCATCCAGCCGCCCGCCAAGTCCGACTTCGAGCAGCGTGTAATCCGCAGGCGTGCGGGCAAATGCCAACAGGGCTGCGCAGGTGGTGATCTCGAAATAGGTGATATTCTCACCGCCATTCTTGGCATAGCACTCGTCGAGCACCTCAGTCAGATGTGCTTCGGAGATCAGTTCTCCGGCCAGACGGATCCGTTCGTGAAACCGCGCCAGATGCGGCGAGGTATAGGCATGCACCGATTTTCCGGCCCCTTCGAGGCCCGCACGGATCATCGCCTGGGTCGAACCCTTCCCATTGGTGCCTGCGATATGGATCACCGGCGGCAGCCTGTCCTGCGGGTTATCCAGCGCCGCCAGCAGCCGCCAGACCCGGTCCAGCGTCAGGTCGATGATCTTGGGGTGCAGCGCCATCATGCGATCGAGGATGGCGTCGGAACTCGCTTTGGTCATGGGTGGCTCCCGAACCGGATCTGATGAAAAAGCCCGCCCGCCGGATCAGGCAGACGGGCGCGGCAAAGCACCCAGCGCGGGCGCTTCTTTCTATGACAGGGCTATTTGCTATCGGCCTCTGCGGCTGCGGCAGATCCCGCGTCGTTTTCGACCTTTGGCGCGGGCAGCTCTTCGGCAACCGGTTCCGGCGCAGGCAGATCGCCGTGCACCTGCGGTGGCATGCTCATCAACATGCGGACAATGGTGATCAGCTCCTCACGCAGCTCGGTGCGCGGGGTCACCCGGTCCAGCATGCCGTGATCCAGCAGGTATTCCGCGCGCTGGAACCCTTCGGGCAGTTTTTCGCGGATGGTCTGCTCGATCACCCGGGGGCCTGCAAAACAAATCAGCGCATTGGGTTCGGAGATCTGCACATCGCCCAGCATCGCATAAGAGGCGGTCACACCACCGGTGGTGGGATGGGTCAGAACCACGATATAGGGCAGGCCTGCCTCTTTCAGCATCTGCACCGCCACGGTGGTGCGCGGCATCTGCATCAGCGACAGGATGCCTTCCTGCATGCGGGCACCGCCTGCGGCAGAGAACAGGATCAGCGGCCGGTGCAGCTTTACCGCTTCTTCGGCGGCGGCAATGATCGCATTTCCCACATACATGCCCATGGAGCCGCCCATGAAGGAAAAGTCCTGGGCCACCGCCACGATGGGCGTACGGCCCATTTCACCAGCAGCGACCAGCATGGCCTCTTTTTCGCCGGTTTTCTTCTGCGCCGCCTTCATGCGGTCTGGGTATTTCTTCTGGTCGCGGAACTTTAGCGGGTCTGCCAGCGGCTCGGGCACCTCGACCTCGCTGAACACACCACCGTCGAACAGGGCCGTGAACCGGTCCCGCGGGGTGATGTGCATGTGATGGCCGCAGTTGGTGCAGACGTTCAGATTGTCCTTCAACTCGCGGTGAAACAGCATGGTGCCGCACTCATCGCACTTGGTCCACAGGTTCTCTGGGACTTCGCGGCGCGAGAAGATCGAGTTGATCCGCGGCCGGACGTAGTTGGTGATCCAGTTCATATCGTGCCTCTGTAGGGGCTGTTTGGCCCCTCAGATAAGACTCATTGCGCACAAATGCAATCAGCGGCGTATCGCAAGCCGCGCCGTGAGCCATGTCACCAGCATCATGGCAAAGTCGACCGCCAGCCAGGGGCGCAGCGCAGCGCCATCGGACATTTCATAGGGCATCAGGTAGAGCGACAGTCCGTAAAGACTGGTGGGAGAGGCAAAGACCAGAAGCGCGGTGACGTTGTTGAAGAAATGCACCGCGATGGCAGGCCCCAGCGTACCCGCCCGCGCGGTCAGATCCGCCATCATGCAGCCGAACACCCCGGCCCAGAGGGTGATCAACAGCGCATTCTCTCCGGCCTCGGCCGGCAGGTAATGGCCCAGTGCGAACAGGGCCGACGGGCCAAGGATCCAGACCGCCGGGCTTTTGAAGCGCGCCGCAAGCCCCTGCTGGATATAGCCACGAAAGACGATTTCCTCTGCACTGGTCTGGATCAGCACCACCAGCAGCGACACCGGCAACAGCGACAGCCACAACCCCGGTTCCAGATTGGGCTGCAGCGGTTCCCCCATGTCATAGGGCGGCAGCAGCGACAGGGCGATGCCCAGCGCCAGAAGGTACAGGCTAACCCGGATGAACTGCCGGACCAGCGGTCTCGGATGACCGACGACCGACAGGAAGGACCGATCCTGCAGCAGCCGCGCGCACAGCGCCACGCCCACGGTGATGAACAGGAAACCGCCCAGAAGCACCAGCATCGCCCCCGGCGTGCTGCCATCGCGCAACCCCTGCAGCCAGACGCCGGGGAACAGCGCCGCCAGCAGCGGCAGCACTATCGAGGACAGGGCAAAGCTGATGAGGTAGATCAGAACCAGCCCGACCCCGAGCCGCCACAGTTGCGGTTTCCTGCGGGCGCTGCGCACCAGCGCCTCATGGGCGGTGTAATTCTGTCTACCCAGCATCCGGATTCGCATCCTTCCGAGGTCTGTCTTCACTGATCGTACCGCCCGTTTGGTGGGCAATGGACACCATTTTGTCCCGGGCAGTTGCCAGATTACCCGCCACCGTCTCTAACAAGCGCAGCGCGACGTTGATATCGCTTTCGATCACTGCGCGGTATTCCGCAGCACCGATGCGCAGGAAACGGCAATCCTCGGTGGCGCGCAGGTTCATGGTCCGCGGCTGATCCAGAATCACCGCCAGATCCCCGATCAGCCGCCCCGGTTCGATCACCGTCACCGGCGGCGCCCCGGCGGGCGCATCGGGGAAGGTCAGATCGGCCCGGCCCGACAGGCACAGGTACACTGCATCACCGCTGTCGCCGTGGGAAAAAACCATCTCCCCGGCCGGAACCTCGTGCCAGCCAGCCGAAAATGCCAGAAGACGCTGGTTGCGCGCATCCAACTGCGAGAACAGCTCGGTTGCGGCAATGATATCGAACTTGGCAGAGAAATCGGCCGCGGCGGCGCCTTCCGGGCTGCCCAGTGGGCGCCGCTCCACCCCGTCGATCCGGCCGTCGCGGATTTCGACATAAAGATCGTAGCGCTCCGGATGCTGGATGGTGTCTTCCATGAAGATCATCGTGGTCTGCGGCATCAGATCGCGCAGCTTTTCGCGTGTACGCAGCCGGTTTTCCGCCGTGTGGCTGGCCAGCACCTTGTCCAGGATCAGAATGTCCGGCCGTTTGATCGCGGCCCGGGTAAAGGCGGCCCGTTCCTGAAACACCGGCTCCAGCAGCGATCCGCCCAGTCCGGTCGGCAGATCGTAAAGGATCAACGCCAGCCGTTTGCGCAGCCCGTGGGTATCCAGCACCTCGGCCACCAGCGTTTCAACCTGCGCTGCCCGCGCCCCAGCCCGCAGCGAGATCTTGCCGAAGAGAGCATTTTCAAGAACCGTCAGCCGCGGAAAGTAGGATTTCGGATCCAGAGGTCGGAACAAGCCGCCGGTCTGGGCGATCAACTGGGCCGCATGACTCTGGCGGATTTTCAGGATACGCTCCTTGAACCCGGCCGGTAGCCCGCTGCCGATCTGCTCTTCGGTCAAAAGGAACGGCACCGTCATCAGCAGCGCCTGCTCTGCCTCGGGCAGATCATCAGCCCCCTGCGCGGCATAGCGTTCGGCAGCGCTGCAAATCCGGCGATAGAGATCTTCTTCAAGGCCAAGCCGCTGGAACAGCGGGTGATCGATATCTTCGCGTCCAAAGGTCTTGATCAGGGTTTCCACCACGCCAAGACCGATCCCCATGGTTTCCCCGGTCAGCCCTTGCTCGCGTACCAGTCGCAGCAACAGCCCGTCCGGTGCCAGCAATTCTTCGACCGGGATGTCGCGCGACGGCGCCGCAAACAAAAGGTTGCCCGCCAGTGGCATGGCAGGGTTGAACCGTTCGGGGTCGAAATGGTGGACGGCATCATCCAGACCTTCGGTCTCCAGCCGTTCACGGATCAGCGGGCGCAGGCGGATGATATGCTGCACCAGCGCCGGGTGGGTGCCATCCTGGAACCGCGCGTGCAGGGTGCGCTGGAACAACTGCTCGTCGATGCCCATTGCCTCGATCAGTTGGAACCACCAATCGCGCACATCGCCTTCGGATCCCAGCCCTGCCAATTCGGGATTGACCCAATCCGCCTCCAGAAGATCGCCACTGTTGCCTGCGCGCTTGGATTCGACCTGTTTGCGAAGGGTGGCCTGATCCCGGCTGATCTTGCCCGGGCGGCTGCGCAGCGGCATCAGCACGTTGTCGCCAAGTGATCCAGAAAACAGATAGGGATGCGAATAGGCATAGCCGACCCGGGCCGCGATCACCCCCTGATGCAGGCTGTCGAGCCGGTGCCCCGAGACCTGAATGCTGCCCTGCGACGGCAAGGTTTCACGGACCAGCAACTGGCCGAACGCCGCACGCTCTGCGTCACTGGTGCTTTTGACCGCAACGCGGGCGCCCGCCGGAATGGTCAGCGAAATATCCTGCAGGACCACCGTCCCGTCGGCATCGCGCACCGAGACATTGCGCAACTCGATATCGCCGCGCAGATGCGGGATCTCGCTCGGCTCGCCTTCGATCAGCTCGGCATCGATCATGCCGCGCGGCGCGAACCGCTCCAGCATGATTTTCCAGCGCAGACTCATGTCCTGCACCTGATTGTAATAGGTCAGCAGTTCCTTCCACGGGGCCGACAGATCCTTGTAAGCGGCCAGCGCCGCCACCAGCGCGCCCACCGTGATATCGCCCCGGATCGCCAGCACCCCGCCGGCCGAATAAAACACGAAGGGTGTCATATGGCCGATCAGGTTGTTGAGGAACTTCATGAAGTATTTTTTGGTGTAGATCCGGCGGCGGATCTCGAACAGACGCCCCAGCCGGTCCGACACTTGCGCCATCCGGTAACGCCAGCCGCCATTGGCGCGCAGATCGCTCATCCCGGCGGCGGTTTCTCCGATTTCCGAGGCCAGCATCCGCACCTCCTGGATGCGGTCCTTGTTCAACAGGTTGATCTGCCGCTGCAACATCGGGATCAGCCAGGCCTGCAGCGGGATCAGCGCGATCGAGACCAGCCCGAACCAAACACTTTGCATAAACAGGAAGGCCACGATGGTCAGCATCTGCCCCAGCTGGAACACCGGCTGCGCCACCGCATCCCCCATCAACCCGCCCATGGGTTCGCTTTCGGAAGTGATCATCGACACCAGCTCACCCTGGCTGGTGGTGCGGAAATAGGGTTTCGGGAACCGCAGCATCCGGTTGATCAGCGTGTAGCGCAGCCGCCGCAGCAGGCGTTCGGCCACGATCCCCTTCAGCGTGTTGAGCCGCATCTTCATCATGCCGCCGATCACCACCGCTGCAAGGAAGCCAAAGCACAGGATCAGCAGGTATTCCACCTGAGCGATATCTTGACCCCAGACCATGATGACAGGCGTTTCGGCCCCGATGGCGTCGTTGATGATCCGCTTGGGCAGCTCCAGCGAGGCGTAGAGAAACGGAAAGGTCAGGACCGTCAGCGCCAGCAAGACCAGCTGCTGACGGCGCGAATACGCCCAAATAAAAGAAAAGAGAGTCGCGGGCAGATCCTGCGGGCGCTTAAGCGGCCCGCTGCCCGCCCTCATGGGCGTCGGACGTTTCATCGTGATACCTGTGCCACGGCCGGGCCTGTGCCGGTCTGAAAGAATCCTGCGTAACTATGCATCTGGCTGCGCCTTGGCAAGGTACCCCTCGGGCGGGTGTTCACTCTTGTCGTAAGTGTTTCAGGCCTTTATCCCTTTTGTAAACGCAGGATAACGATAATCTGATGCCGGGGGAGCAGGGGATCTGCGCGACAAAGCAATCATGACGGCTGTCACGGGCACGATCAGGACAATGTGCTCTGCGCGGCGGGACAGTATGCCCTGCGCGCAGCGGCGCCCGCAGCCCCGTCTGGGCATTGCTGCGCTAGGTCTCTGCGCCCTGCTCAGCGCTTGCGGCCAGGTGCCCGGCGGCGGATTTTCCTTTGCGGCGCCCGGTGGCACAGGTACGCCTTCCAGGCTGACAGAGGTCCGCATGCAGGGCGCCGAGGTGGTGCTTACGGCACCGCGCGGCTATTGCTTTGACCCCAAGATGCTGCGGCGCGATGCGGCAGACGGGTTTGCCCTGCTACCGCGCTGTGACCTGCTGGGCGGGCCCGGTTTCTTTGGCAGTCGCAACGCGGGCGTTATCACCGCCACTTTTGGAGAACTTCCGGCCAAAGGCAGAGTGCCATCGGTCTCCGATCTGGCAGCCAGCACGCCCGGCGCCCATATCGTCGCCCGCCGCGAGAATGGCCCGTTGCCCCTGGTTAAATTGGATATGCCGGGACACAGCGCCGCCGGAGCCAGCCCCGAACATTGGCGCGGCGCCATGGTGCTGGAGGGTCACGTGATCGTGCTGGCGCTTTATGCCCCGGCAAAAAGCCCCCTGCTGACCGAGCGCGGCGCCGCGCTGCTGGAGCAGATGGCGGAGCTGACACGGGAAGCATCGCGACCAGAACCCGCCCCCGAGGAAGTCGTACAACGCGCCCCGGCAAATCGCAGCCCCCACCGCACCGCCTCAGGCGCATTGCGTCCCCTCGCCCGCCCTGATGCCCGGGCCAGTCATGCAGGCGCGCCCGAAGGTGACAGTGGCGGAAAACTCTCCCTAAGAAGGCGGATTGCCGGTTTATTTGACTGATGTTGCAGGGCTAGATTGGCGCAGGCACAAACCGCAATACCACCACGGCAACGATAAAGGCAGGGCAACCAAAGTCATGAGCAGGATCCTGGACAAACTGCTGCACCGCCGCGCCTTGCGCCGTTGGCGCCGGATCGTTGCAGGAGCTGGCAGCGCCCCCCTGACCGAATTGCGCCGCCAACGCACAGAGGCGCGACAACTCAAGACCGAGCTGGACCAGCTGATCCATGTTGCGGACGGACGTCTCGCCCTGCCCCAGATCGGCTCCTCCTCCTTTGCGCGCCCGCATGGCACCGATTGGTCCTGGCGCCCCGAACCCTGGCGCGGGCCGCTGCCGGTCGCTGGTCTGTCCTCGGTCCCGTCCAAGGCCAAGCTGGGCGAGGATGTGCAGATGTTCCACGATTGCAGCTATTCCGAGCTGACCCTGCGCCAGCTGCGTAACACCCGTGAAGAGGACCTCGCGCCCTTTGGCCTGCGTATGGATGTGTTCAGTTTCGATGGTTCCTTCCTGTCACTGGTGATCGCCCTGCCCAAGGACGCGGGCAGCGGGCTGACCCGGCAGCATCTGATCCGGGTCGACAGCATCATCGAAACCGAGAAGCCGCTGGAAATCTTTGCCCGGCTCAACATCAGCCATGGCCCCAACACCGAACAGATCGTGCGGGAACTGCCGCTGGGCGACCGCAAGGTGACGGTCGAGTACGATCTTGCCTATTCCAACCTCAACGAAAAGCGCATCGAGAATATCTGGCTGGACCTGATTTTCGAGGCACCGGACATGAACCAGGTGGTCTTGCGCGACCTGACTTTTGCGCGCCACCGCCGCGCCAACCTGTGAGGACCCGTGACATGAGCGACCTGACCGTCACCAAGATCCGCTTTCGCAATGGCAAATGGGAAGGCCGGATCAGCAACGCCCCCGTCACGGGAACACCGCCGAACATCCGGGTTCTGTATCTGGATCAGCCGGTTGAACAGGTCGCACTTAGCGAAGGCAGCCGCGACGGCGAATGGGAGCTGGTCATCACCGTACCTACCGAAGCCATCGCCGATGGGGTGCACAGTTTTGTCATCACCGACGCGGCGGCGGACCAGACGCTGGCGCATTTCACCCTGATCGGCGGTGATGTGGCAGCCGAGGATATGCGCTGCGAAGTGGAGCTGCTCCGGGCCGAGCTTGATATGCTGAAACACGCCTTTCGGCGTCACTGCGTGGAAACCGCCTGAGGCCGTGCACGCTTTCCAAGGTCGGCTTCGATTTCAATGAGCCGCTGTTTGCGCCACAATCCGCCGCCATAGCCAGTCAAGTTGCCATCCGCCGAAAGCACCCGGTGACAGGGCACCACCAGCGCCAGCTGGTTGCTGCCATTGGCCCGCGCTACCGCGCGGCTGGACGAAGGGCGGCCAAGCTCCTGCGCAATCTGGGAATAGCTGCGGGTCTCTCCTGCCGGAATGGCCCGCAGGTAATCCCAGACCTCGCGCTGAAAGGCGCTTCCATGCAACGCAATCGGCGTTTCAAACCGGGCGCTGTCACCGCTGAAATAGCGCTGCAGTTCTTCAGCGACCTGCTGGGTGGGCGCAGGCCGTCCAAAGCCGATGCCGCCGGGTTGCGTGGATTGCAGCCGGGCCATTTCCCGCGGCAGCGCCTTGCGGTCGGCAAATTCCAGCAGATGCAACCGGTGCGGACAGCTGACCGCGATCATCGCGCCCAGCGGCGTGTCGATCCAATCCGCCAGCAGCAGCGCGTCCTGCCGGAAGCTGCCCGGCGCCAGCCCGGTCAGCCGGGCAAAGGCCACGCGAAAGGCTGAAGGGGACTCGAACCCCGCTTCGATCTGGGCGGCAATCACCGGCTCTCCGGCCTTGAGCGTGGTAAACCCTTCGCGCAGGCGTCGCTGGCGGGCCATTTCCAGGAAGGTCATCCCGAAATGGCGCCGGAAACTGCGCCGCACGGTAGAGGGATCAAACCCCATGCGCGCCACATCCGCTTCGCGCCAACGATAGGCGGGGCGCTCCTCCAGCGCCGCCAGAAGCTTCTGAACCATCGGATCCTCCCCGGCTGCCGCCGCCAGCGGCGTGCAGCGTTTGCAGGGACGGAACCCGGCCTCGATACAGGCGCCGGGTGTGGCGTGGAACTGGCAGTTCTCACGCTTTGGTTTACGCGCCGGGCAGCTGAGGCGGCAGAAGATCCCGGTCGAGGTCACGCCCACATAGGCGCGCCCCTCATAGGTTTCATCACGCGCCAGCAGCGCCGCATAAAGCGTTTCGGAATCAGGCAGGTCGAACATCATGCCCTACCCTAACGCAGACCGGTGCCAGTTGCCGCCGGTTTCCGGGCATCTCTTCTCATCAAGTGCAAGGAAACGGAGGATACCGGCCTCTCTCCGGCATCGCGCACCTCGGGCCTAGGCACACGGAGAATCTGCCCATGATATTGAATAACAGTTGAGCGCACACTTATTTTATAGGGAGTTCGGGAATACCGACTGGATCCCCGGCAAAGCCTGTGCCTGGCCAGACGGTGAACGGCTGATGGTCATAAGATGCAGAGGCAAGACCATGCTTGCCTGCATAAGGAGGAAAGTGACATGAAACTTTTGGCGACAGCAGCGACAGCTGTTCTGATGGCATCCCAGGCATTTGCCGGTTCATACGAAACAAGATGCGAAACCCAGATGGTGCCGTATCAGGAGACCGTCAAAGGCGGCAGTCCCGAAAAGGTCATTGGCGGGGCGATTGTTGGCGGCGTGATCGGCAAGGTGGTGACCGACAAGAATGCCGGCGCTGCCGTCGGTGCGATTGTTGGCGGCGCCATCGCCAATGAAACCAGCAAGAACACCGTCACCAGATACAGAGAAGTCGAGACCTGCACCAACGTATTCATTCCGGACCGCATCACCGATGACGCGCAGCTTCAGAAGGTCTTGCTGGATCTGAACGACGGCAAACCCGTGAGCAAGGAAATAACCATGGACGCGCAATACACGATTGGCGTGGCCTACGATGGCAAATGGGGGCCGAAGTCTCAGCTGGCGGCAGAAAAATATCTGGCAAACCTTGCGCCCGACGCGCCGCTCTATTCGCTGGTGGTCAATGACGTGGTCATCGTCAGTTCAGCCGACATCAATGCAATCGATGAAATCAGGGCGGCCCTGCTTGAGGCTGGTGTTACTTCGCAGATCTTCACCGATTTGAAGTGACGCCCTGACAGCGGACGGGTTCAGCCCCCGAAACCAGACATCCGGTGTCAGGGGCCTACGCCTGCATAACAGAACCATTGAAAAAGGCCGCCCCGAATGGAGCGGCCTTTGGACAATCAGGTGGATTAAGGATCAGTCGTTCGGACCCAGCGCCGACAGACCTTTCAGGATGTCGATGGCATAGGCCAGCTGATAATCCTGTTCGCGCAGCTCGGCGGCCTTTTCGGCCTTGGCGCGATCTTCTTCGATCTGACGGATTTCATCCTCGGTCAGGCTGTCGTTGTTGAGACGCCCGCGCAGGTCCGCTTCGGAGCGGGAGCGGTTTGCAACCGAGCTTTCCTCTTCTTCCTCGCCAACACGACGGCGAGGCTGCTCGACCACGATGTCGGGGCTGACGCCCAACGCCTGGATCGACCGGCCCGACGGCGTGTAATAGCGCGCAGTGGTCAGGCGCATGGCGCCATCGCCCCGCAGCGGCATCACGGTCTGAACCGAGCCTTTACCGAAGGATTTGGTACCCACCACAATGGCGCGGCGGTGATCCTGCAAGGCACCTGCAACGATTTCCGAGGCAGAGGCAGAGCCGCCGTTGATCAGTACCACGATCGGCTTGCCACCCGAAAGATCGCCGGGCGTCGCGTTGAAGCGTTCGCCATCTTCCGGGTTGCGGCCACGGGTCGATACGATCTCTCCGGTTTCAAGGAAGCTGTCGGCCACCTGGATCGCCTCGGTCAGCAGGCCGCCCGGGTTGTTGCGCAGATCCAGAACGATGCCGTTCACATTGTCGATGCCACCGGCGGCTTCGATCTGCTCTTTCAGACCGGATTCCAGGTTCGGCGTGGTCTGACGGTTGAAGGTGGTGATCCGCATCACGACAGTGTCGCCTTCGGTGCGGGCACGCACGGCGGTCAGTTTGATGGTGTCGCGGATGATCGACACGTCAAAGGGTTCCGCCTCGCCTTCGCGCACCACGGTAATGATGATCTCGGAGCCGACCGGGCCGCGCATCATTTCCACCGCTTCGTCCAGCGACAGGCCGAGGACGCTTTCGCCATCCACATGGGTGATGAAATCGCCCGCTTCGATCCCAGCCTCATCGGCGGGGGTGCCATCGATGGGCGAGACAACCTTGACGAAGCCCTCTTCCTGGGTGACCTCGATGCCGAGACCGCCGAATTCACCGCGCGTCTGCACCTGCATATTGGCGGCGTCGTCGGGCGACAGGTAGCTGGAGTGCGGATCCAGCGAGGAGAGCATGCCGCCAATGGCAGCTTCGATCAGCTCTTTCTCATCGACCTCTTCGACATATTGGGAGCGGATCCGTTCAAAGATGTCACCGAACAGGTCCAGCTGTTCATAGACCGTCGTCTCGCGGGCGCTTTCCTGCGCCAGCAGCGGGCCTGCGACATAGGTTGTTGCAACGATCCCTGCCAGCGTGCCGCCAAATGCGGCCATCGCAAATTTTTTCATGAAACCTTCATCCACCTTTTCCGGTGCGGAACCACGTTTCCGGGTCCACCGGACTGTTGTCCATTCTGACTTCTATATAGAGCGTTTCTGTGCGGTCAGTTCCACCCCCTTCACCGCTTAGTGACAAAATCGCACCAGCCTGCGGGGTCTGACCGCCCATCAAACCCACCGGGGTGCCTTCGGGAATGACCTGACCGGCAGTGCCATAGACCTCTGCCAGCCCTGACAGGATAAACAGCGTGTCCGGCTGCGGTTCCAGAATCACCACGTTGCCCAGATCCAGCAGTGGCCCGCGATAGCGGATCGTCGCCGCCGTGGGGCTGGTCACCAATGCCCTTGGACGGGCCGCGACCAGAAGGCCCGGCCGGGCAATCCCGGCGGCATCGCGGTCGCCATAGCCGCGCAGCACCAGCCCTTCGACCGGCAGCGGCAGATCGCCGCGCAGATCGCTGATGTCAGCGCGGCTTTCGATCACCGCACCGTCGGCAATTTCCGACAGCCCGCTGGCAAAGCCGGACAGTGTCTCGGTCGAGGAGATCAGTACCGCCGTGCGCATCGGATCCTCGGTAAACCGCCGTGGCAGATCGGTGCGGTCGGCAATCGCGGTCGAAAGCGCGGTGCGCGCCTGCTGGATGCCGCTCAGCCCCTCTTCCAGCTTGCCCGCCGCCGCCTGCTGCAACAGGCGCAGGGTCTGCACCTCTTCCAGATCCGCGCGCAGCGCCTCGGCCCGCGCATTGAGCCCCGGTGCAACCTCGGCCAGCATCATCGCCGAGCGCGCCGCCCCCAAAGGCCCCGAAGGATGCAGCATCAGCACCGGCGGCGAGGAGGTTTCAATTGTCTGGATGACCCCCAGCAGCTCGGCAATCTCGCCTTCGCGCGACTGCAATTGCGCAGTGAGCTGGGTTTCCCGCCGTGCCACGCCGCGCAGCCCGTCCCGCATGGCAGCCAGACCGGCCTCATAGGCGTGGATCGTCTCGCTCAGCGCCTTGACCCGGTCGCGGGCGCCATCGGCCTGTTCCATCCGCAGCGTTGCTGCCTCCAGCTGGGCGGCGGCCTCCCGCGCGGCGCGGGCAGCTGCCGTCTCGGCGCGCAGCGGTGCGGCCATCAGCAGGCACAGGGCCAGCCCCGGGATCAGGCGAAAGGCACGGTCAATCATGCAAGCAGGCTCTCTCCGGTCATCTCATCCGGTTTCGGCAGGCCCATCAGCTCCAGCAGCGTCGGCGCCAGATCCGCCAGCCGTCCGTTGCGCAGCTTGGCGCCTTCGGGGCCGCCGACCAGCGCCAGCGGCACCAGATTGGTGGTATGAGCAGTGTGGGCGCCGCCGGTTTCCGGGTCAATCATCACTTCGCAATTGCCGTGGTCCGCAGTCACCAGCATGGCGCCGCCCGCCTTTTCCAGCGCCGCGACGACCTTGGCCAGCCCCTGATCCACCGCCTCGCAGGCCTTGATCGCCGCCGGAATATCGCCAGTGTGGCCGACCATATCCGGGTTGGCGTAATTGGTGACGATCAGGTCATAGCCCTTCTCGATCGCCTCAACGAATTTCTCGGTCACCTCGGGCGCCGACATTTCAGGCTGCAGGTCATAGGTCGCGACCTTGGGCGATTTCGGCATGTAACGGTCCTCGCCCACCTCCGGCTCTTCCTTACCGCCATTGAGGAAGAAGGTCACATGCGGGTATTTCTCGGTCTCGGCCAAGCGGAACTGGGTGAGTCCCTGTTTCGCGACCCATTCGCCCAGCGTATTGACGATGGGCGCCTTGGGATAGCAGGTGGTCATATAGGCGTTATGTCCTTCAGAATATTCCACCATTCCCAGCAGCGCGGCCCACTGCGGACGCGGGCCGGTGTCGAAATCGGCAAAGCCCGGCTCGCCGATAGCGCGCAGGATCTCGCGCGCGCGGTCGGCGCGGAAATTGAGGCAGAAGAAGCCATCCCCATCCTGTGCGCCCGTGTAGCCCGACACCACGCTGGCGCTAATGAATTCATCAGTTTCCGACTGGTTATAGCCGTGATCCACCGCGTCGTGGGCATCGCGCACCGCACGCCCCTCGCCCTTAACCATCGCGTCATAGGCTTCCTTGACGCGTTCCCAGCGGTTGTCGCGGTCCATGGCATAATAGCGCCCCGTGACCGTGGCCACGCGGGCGCCTTCGGGCATCTTTTCTTTCAGTTCCTCGAAATAACCAAAGGCCGATTTCGGGGCCACGTCACGGCCGTCGGTCACGGCATGCAGCCAGACCGGAACCCCTGCGTCGCGGATCGCTTTGATCGCCGCCAGGATATGGGTGATATGCCCGTGCACACCCCCGTCCGAGACCAGCCCCATCAAATGCGCGGCGCCGCCGGTTTTCTTCAGCTTGGCGATAAACTCCTGCAGGGCGGTATTGTCAAAGAAAGAACCGTCCTCGATCGCAAGGTCGATTTGGCCAAGATCCATTGCCACCACCCGGCCGGCGCCGATATTGGTGTGGCCGACCTCGGAGTTGCCCATCTGCCCCGAAGGCAAGCCCACATCCGGCCCATGGGTGATCAGCCGCGCGGTGGGGCCTTTTTCCATGATCGCATCAAAAGTCGGCGTCTTGGCCAGATAGGGCGCATTCGCCACCCCCGGCTCCCCGGCGCCCCAGCCATCAAGAATACAGAGTACGACGGGTTTGGGGACAACGGGTTTCGGTCTGCTCATCGGTTCATCTCCGCCATGGTCGGGCTGTGTCAGCGTTGAAAGGCCTTCTACAGGCTTGCCGCGAAATGGGAAACCGCCGTTAGCGCCAGATGTGGCAAAGGGCGCAGGTAGAGGACGACACAACAGGCCGTTCTGGTCCGGCAACGCCGGACCGCGCCCGACCCTCCCCCATGGGAGGGCGCTTTGCACCCACCCAGGGTCGGGCGCGATCCCTGGCTCGGTGCCGCTTACCCCTCTGGCGTCAGGATATGCCGCAGCAGCGCAACGGGATGGGCACGCAAAGACAGGCGCATGGCGACGTAATCCTCCACCACCTCTTCGCCCAGAGGCATCTGCGGCAGATGGGCAGTGGGTTCATCAATGGCCTCACCTTCCAACTCGCGCTCGAACAGCGGCAGGGGTTTCTTGGCGGTAATCGCCTTGGCCTGCCACAACGCCTCACGACGCGACAACCCCAGCACGGCAAAGGCATCGGCCTCGGCCAGTCGTTCGATCACCGGCGGCGGCAGGCCCGCCTTGCGCCAGACGTCCTGCACCTCAGTATAGCCATTGCCGCGCGCCGCCGTGAGCCAGCTGACATCCTCGTCGCTGAGCCCTTTGATCTGTCGGAAGCCAAGGCGCAGCGCCAGCCCGCCCTGCCCGTCCGGCTCCATTACGTTGTCCCAGTAGCTAGCGTTGATGCAGATGGGGCGCACCTCCACCCCATGGGCGCGGGCGTCCCGCACGATCTGCGCAGGCGCATAAAACCCCATCGGCTGCGAATTGAGCAGAGCGCAGGCAAAGATCCCCGGATGGTGGCATTTGATCCAGGCCGAGGCATAGACCAAGAGCGCGAAACTGGCCGCGTGACTTTCGGGAAAGCCATAGGCGCCAAAGCCTTCGATCTGGGAAAAGCAGCGCTCGGAGAACTCCGCATCATAGCCATTGCGCGCCATGCCGCGCAGGAACAGGCTGCGGAATTCCGACACATTTCCGTGCTTGTTGAAGGTCGCCAGCGAACGGCGCAACCGGTCCGCCTGTTCGGGGGTAAAGCCCGCCCCCACCATGGCGATCTGCATCGCCTGCTCCTGAAACAGCGGCACGCCCATGGTCTTGCCCAGCACCTCACCCAGCGCGTCGGAGGGGAACTCCACCGGCTCCTCGCCATTGCGGCGGCGGATATAGGGATGCACCATATCGCCCTGAATGGGGCCGGGGCGGATGATCGCCACCTCGATCACCAGATCGTAGAAATTGCGCGGCCGCATGCGGGGCAGGAAATTCATCTGCGCCCGGCTTTCGACCTGAAAGACACCAATGCTGTCGGCCCGGCACAGCATGTCGTAGACCGCCGGATCCTCGGGCGGCAGCGTCGCCAGCGCGTAATCCAACCGGTGATGCTGCCGCATCAGGTCAAAGGCCTTGCGGATGCAAGTCAGCATGCCAAGGCTCAGCACATCGACCTTGAGAATGCCCAGCGCGTCAATATCGTCCTTGTCCCAGCAAATGACCGTGCGCCCCTCCATGGTGGCGTTCTCGATCGGCACCAATTCATCCAGCCGCCCCGCGGTGATGATGAAACCGCCGACATGTTGGCTAAGGTGCCGCGGAAAGCCGATGATCTGCCCCACCAGATCCAGCGTCTGGCGCAGGCGGGGCGCGTCGGGATCTAGTCCGATCTCGCGCAGGCGGGCATCGCCGCCGCCGCTGCGGTCAAAACTGCCCCACAGCTGCGAGGACATGGCGGCAATGGTATCCTCGCTCAGCCCCATGGCGCGGCCCACCTCGCGGATCGCGCGTTTGCCTCGGTAATGGATCACCGTCGCGCAGAGCCCCGCCCGGTGGCGGCCATAGCGGTCATAGATCCACTGGATCACCTCTTCGCGGCGCTCATGCTCAAAGTCCACATCGATGTCGGGCGGCTCATCGCGGGCCTCGGAGACAAAGCGCTCAAACACCATGGTGCCGGTTTCCGGGCTGACCGAGGTGACGCCCAGGCAATAACAAACCACCGAATTCGCAGCCGAGCCACGCCCCTGGCACAGGATCCCGCGCGAACGCGCGAAATCGACGATGTCGCGCACAGTCAGGAAATAAGGCTCGTATTTCAGACGGGCGATCAGCGTCAGCTCATGCTCCAGCATGTCGCGCACCTTTGGCGGCGCGCCTGCGGGATAGCGCCAGATCAGCCCCTCTTCTGCCAGACGGCGCAGACGCGCGGACGGGGTTTCACCCTCCAGCCCCTCATCCGGGTAGTCATAGCGCAGCTCATCCAGCGAGAACGTGAGCCGCGCTGCGAGATCCTGCGCCCGGGTCAGCGCCCCCTCATGCCCGCGAAAGATCCGCTGCATCTCATGCGGTGCACGCAGGCGCTGTTCGCCATTGGCAAGGGCGGCGCGGCCCAGATCCTCGACCCGGCAGCGCAGGCGAATGGCGCTGAGCACGTCCGCAAGGCGGCGGCGCGATCCGTGGTGCATGCGCGGGGCGGCGCTGGCAATCGTGGGTAGGTTCAGCGTGTTTGCCTGTTCCTCCAGCCGGGCAAAGCGACGCCCATCCCGCCCATCATAAGCAGGTGCCATCATCAGGTGCATCCGCCCGGCAAAGCGGCGCGTCAGCGCCTTTATATGCGGCGCCCATCCGCCCGCGCCGCCCGGCAGGTGTTCCGCCGGTGGCAGGAGCAGCAGGTGCAGCCGCTCGCCCTGCTCCAGAAGGTCGGCCAATTCCAGATGACAGGCGCCTTTTTCGGCCCGCAACCGCCCAGCCGAGATCAGTCGGCACAGGCTCCCCCAGCCCATGCGGTCCTCTGGCAAGGCGATCAGCGGCGGCGCATCGGCGAACACCAGCCGCGCTGCCGGGATCAGCCGTGGCACCGCATAAATCGGAAAGGACGGCGCGGGTGACACATCCGCAGGCCGGGGCGGCCCGATGGGCGTATTGTCCCGGTCCCAGGCCTGTCGCTCTGCCACACGCCGGGCAATATCGCGGCAATGGCTGTGCGCGCGCACGATCCCCGCCACCGAATTCTCGTCCGCAATGGCCAGCGCCTCCATCCCCAGCGCCACCGCACGCTCCACGTACTCCTCCGGGTGCGACGCCCCGGTGAGAAAGGTGAAGTTGGACAGAATCGCGAATTCAACAGACATGCCTCCAGTATATATTCATGTTTTGTTCTTATTTCGAGTCACCCATTCCGCCACAAGGTGCCGCCCCGCGGATCCCGCCCGAAGGGGGATCCGCGCCACGCCCAACCGGGGAAAATCCGGCCCTGCCGGTTTTGAAACGGGCGGGAGCCTCTGCCTGCTTTCACCATCAGCCGGATGCGCAGGATCCGGGTCGCCACCGCCCTGACACTGCGGGCAATGTCGCGTCAGAACAGGAGACAGACATGCTGACAATCACCGCCCTTACAACCGACACCGCCCGCGCCCTGCAGGCCGGAGGCCTTGATGCAAACGGCCAGACACCGGAACGTAGCACATCAGGCGGAGCCGGAAATCCCTGCCGCCACTGCCTGCGCTACATCCCCGAAGGCGCCGGGATGCTGATCCTTGCCCACCGTCCCTTTCCCACCCCGCAGCCCTATGCCGAGGTCGGGCCGATTTTTCTTTGTGCAGAGGAATGCTCCCGCCACGAAGGGGACGCGATGCCCGAGGTGCTGCAAGGCTCTCCCGATTATCTGATCAAGGGTTACGGACAGGATGACCGTATCGTCTATGGCACCGGCGCGGTGGTGGAGGCGGAGCGCATGATGGGACAGGCCGAGGAGATCTTCGCCGATCCCCGCATCGCCTATATCCACATCCGATCGGCTCGCAACAACTGCTATCAGGCGCGAATTGATCGAGAGTGAATGCAAGTAGGCCAGCGCCCGACCCAGGGTGGGTGCAACGCGCCCTCCCTGGGGGAGGGTTGGGCGCTGCCCGGCCTGACGGCCGGACGAACAGGTTGGCGCCTACAGCGCTTTCCCCATGGCATAGTTATGCATGGCCACGCCCCGGCGCAGGAAATCGCGGCGCCCCTCATCGGTGAATCCTTGCCGCAGGAAGAACCGGCGGGCGGCCTCGCTGGCCTCGACGTAAAGTCCGGACAGGCCCTGTGCGAAGGCCTCCTCCTCAAGCCGAGCATAGAGCAACGCGCCTAGGCCTGTGCCCGCATGATCCGGCGCGATGTAGAAACAGTCGATATGGCCATCCGGCTCCAGCTCGATGAACCCCTGCGCCACGTCATCCTGATCCGCTGCGACCCAGATCTGTCGCCCATCCTTCGCGCGCTGCCGGATCACATCGGTCGGCGCTTCCTCCGGGCTCCAGGCCACGCATTGCGCCGGGGAATAATCCCGCGCGCCGATCCCGTGCACGGCGGCATGAAAGATGCGGCCCCAATCCGCCGCATCACGCTCCTCGAATGGACGAATGCGCATCGGGGTGCCCCTCAGGCAGATTTCGTAAGCGCGAGGAAGACATCCTCCAGATCCGCCTCTTCGGTCTTCACATCGCGAATCGAGATCCCGGCGGCGCGCACGGCGGCCAGCACATCCTCGGCGCTGGTTTTCTGGCTGTGATAGCGCAACACCACGGCGCCATCACCGCGCAGCTCGGACTCGATGCCTTCGCCTTTTGGCAGATCGCTCACCGGAGCGGCCGGATGCACCACCATGGCGCGGGCATCGAGACGGCCCAGCAGATTGGCGGTGCTGTCGCGCGCCACCACCTCGCCCTGGTTGATGATGGCGATCTCGTCGCACATCTCCTCGGCCTCTTCCAGATAATGGGTAGTGAGGATGATGGTCATGCCCTGCTGGTTCAGCTTGCGCACGTTTTCCCACAGCATCTGACGCAGCTCGATATCCACCCCGGCGGTGGGTTCGTCCAGCACCAGGATATTGGGACGGTGCACCAGCGCCTTGCCTAGCAAAAGCCGCCGCCGCATGCCGCCCGACAGGGTCCGGGCATAGGCTTCGGCCTTGTCCTCCAGCCCGATCATGCGCAGGATCTCATCGCTGTAGCGTTCGGATTTCGGCACGCCATAAAGGC
The DNA here is from genome assembly GCF_041008815.1 of Pseudophaeobacter sp. A-200-2. Lineage (NCBI taxonomy): Bacteria > Pseudomonadati > Pseudomonadota > Alphaproteobacteria > Rhodobacterales > Roseobacteraceae > Pseudophaeobacter > Pseudophaeobacter sp. A-200-2. The sequence goes on from NZ_JAXGFU010000010.1 coordinate 164,037, forward strand.
CCGCCTGCACCTCCAGCGCGCCGCGCGGGGTGAAGAAGGGGTCCAGATTCAGCTCCTGCGGCATCACCCCGATCGAAGCGCGGCTCTGGCGCGGGTTTTCGTCCTGATCAAAGCCCCAGATCGTCACCTTGCCGCTGGTTTTCACCACCAGCCCCGCAAGGATGTTGATCAGGGTGGACTTGCCGGCCCCGTTGGGCCCGAGCAGCCCAAAGACCGATCCGCGCGGCACCGTCAGATCGATGCCCTTCAGCGCGTGTTTCTCGGGCTGGCCCTTGCCGCCCTTGTAGGTTTTGCGCAAGCTTTCGATCCGGATTGCATCATCAGTCATCGCGGCTCTTGCTCCCTCGGCTGTCCTGTCACATAAAGCCCCTAACCCATCAGCAAGAGGATCGCCAGCCGATGACCATCGAAGCGCCTGAAACCAAGATCGTTGACAGCTACCGTGTCGCCTGCGACGGCGGCGAAGGCGCGCTCGGACATCCGCGGGTCTACCTGCAGATCCCCGAGGATACCGGCTGGGTCGAATGCCCCTATTGCGACTGCAAGTACATCCACAAGGATTTCGAAGGTAAAGCCAACTGATCCCGCCTTTTCCGGCAGATCAGCATGCCTGAGACGACGAAAGGCGCCCACGGGAGACCGGAGGCGCCTTTTCTATATTCTATCGTCATTTGGGCCAGTCAGCTCGGAATTATCCGCTATCTGGCCCGTGGCCTCAGACCATGTCGAGTTCGTCCTCGTCCATAGCCGCCTCTTCGCTCGCGCCCGCGTCACTCTCTGCATCCGGCTCAAGGCTCAGCGCCGCCATGAGCTCCTGACCGGACTCATCGCCAGAGGCCGAGAGGCCCTCAAGCGCGTCATCATAGGCCATCAGCACCTCATCAGCATCCTGAAAGCCGCCTTCGGGTGCATCGATTCGGAACAGTTCCTCGGGTTCCCCATCCGCGCCATCGCCATAGAAGATGATGGATTCGATTGAGGTTACTTCGCCATAGACCTCGTCCGTATCGAAGTAGGACAGGTAGTTTTCAAAGGTCGGCTCGGTGCCCTCGGGCAGTGCGATGTTGTTATAGGGGTTCGGATCGGGTTCTTCGTCCAGAATATAGGTACCGCCCAAGGGCGCGCCCGTGTCAGAGAACTCCTCACCAAAGAAGATCTTGCTGTAGGTAGGGTCTTCCGGCTCCTCGGGCACCTCCGGCTCTTCGGGGTCCGTGGAAACGCCCTTGATCGATCCCGCATCAGTGGTTGTCGAGGTGGCCCGAACACCGAAAATATCAATATCTTCAAGGCTGTCGACATCCAGAGACACCGTCAGCGTATCGCCATCCGACAGATAGGTTTCCTTGTCTTCCCCCTCCGGACCAAGACCTGGATCGCTCAGCGCTGCAGCATCGTCCCACTGGATCTTATCGCCTTCAAGCCGGGTCCCGTTCATGTTGAGCGGACCATCCAGCGAGGCGCTGTCACCCGAAAAGTCGTCGTCGCCAAAATAGACGGCATTCACATCCATCGCCCCTTCGACGACCGAAATATCGGCAAAGAATTCGCCATTTTCCTCATAAAGGGAGACCGTGTAGGACAGCCCTTCTGCTTCATAATTGAAGACCTTTGCATAATCCGGCATCCGGTTCTCCTTCACTCAAACGCAAGGTTGGTGGAACAGATTTTTCCAAATTCAGCATCCCCCCAGGCTCCCACCTCGGGCACGCGCGATTGACGCTTGATACACCAGAAACTTAAAATGCCGGAGAAAAACCGCCGACACGGGGTGGAAACAGACTGTTTACCACTAGCCTGATGCCCGGTTTTCGTGCCGCCAATCTTGGTATCTCGTCAGGCCGATAGGCCGGACAGCCCCCGCCCCTCCCCGGCAAAAGGGAAGCGGGCCGTCCTTACCCATGCCCCGCAATCCTGCTGATTGCCCGGCTTTGCGGAAACTCCAATTGCCCTTGGCCATCGGATCACCGATAACCCGAAAACAGAACACGAACAGTTTCCCGGGAAGGAGCGCGACAGTCATGAGCGGTACGCAATTCGGCAAAGGCTGCCATCTTCACCTGATCGACGGCTCGGCCTTCATTTTCCGGGCCTACCACGCGCTGCCGCCACTGACGCGCAAATCGGACGGGCTGCCGATCGGCGCAGTTGCTGGCTTTTGCAACATGCTGGTGAAATACATCGAGACCAATACCGGCCCCGATGCGCCCACCCATGTGGCAGTCATCTTCGATCACTCGGGCAAGACCTTCCGCAACGATCTTTATGATCTTTACAAGGCCAACCGCCCGCCTGCGCCCGAAGACCTGCGTCCGCAGTTCCCGCTGACCCGCGACGCCACCCGTGCCTTCAACATCGCTTGCAAGGAGATCGAAGGTTTCGAGGCCGACGACATCATCGCCACCCTGGCCCATCAGGCGCGCGATGCGGGCGGGCGCTGCACCATCATTTCCTCGGACAAGGACCTGATGCAGCTGGTCGGCGGCGGCGTCGAGATGCTGGACGCGATGAAGAACAAGCGCATCGACAGTGACGGCGTGATGGAAAAATTCGGCGTCGGCCCCGACCGGGTGGTCGATGTGCAGGCACTGGCCGGTGACAGCGTCGATAACGTCCCCGGCGCGCCGGGCATCGGGATCAAGACCGCCGCGCTGCTGATCAATGAATTCGGCAGCCTTGATGAGCTGCTGGACCGCGCCGAAGAAATCAAACAGCCCAAGCGCCGCCAGACCTTGATCGAGAAACGCGACCAGATCGAACTGTCGAAAAAGCTGGTGCAGCTGGACTGCGACATGACGCTCGACTTCTCGCTTGATGATCTGGAACTGCGCGAACCCGATCCGGATACGGTACTGAATTTCCTGACCGAGATGGAATTCCGCACCCTCAGCACCCGGATGGCCAAGCAGATGGGCCGCGAAGCGCCGGTGATCCCCGAGCCCACCGCTACCCCCGCTGCGGCAGCAGAGGACGATCCGGCAGAGGCCGTGCCTTTCGACGCCGAAAAATACGAATGCGTACGCGATGCCGAGGCGCTGCAGGTCTGGATCGACCGGATCCGGGGCCGCGGCTGGGTTGCCTTTGACACCGAGACCACCGGCCTCAATGAAATGACCGCCGATCTGGTAGGTGTATCCCTGTGTGTGGAGCCGGGCGAAGCCTGCTATATCCCGCTCACCCACAAGGCCGAGGCAGGCAGCGACGATCTTTTTGGATCGGATGCCTTGGCCGAGGGCCAGATGGATTTCGACACGGCACTTTCGATGCTGAAACCGGTGCTTGAGGATCCCGCGACCCTCAAGATCGGCCAGAACATGAAATACGATGCCAAGATCATGGCCCGCCAACGCGGAGCGGGCTTTGCGGATGGCATCACCGTCGCGCCCTATGACGACACCATGCTGCTGTCATACTCCCTGCACGGGGGGGAGCACGGTCACGGCATGGACACGCTTTCGGAACGGTACCTTGATCACACGCCGATCCCGATCAAGCCTCTCTTGGGCACAGGCAAATCCGCGATCACATTCGACCGGGTGCCGATTGCCGATGCCGTGCCTTACGCAGCCGAGGACGCCGATATCACCCTGCGCCTGTGGAAGACGTTCAAACCGCAGCTGCACCGCGAAAAGGTCACCACCGTCTATGAAACGCTGGAACGGCCCCTGTCGCCGGTGCTGGCCCGGATGGAGCGTCACGGCATCAAGGTCGACCGCGACACGCTGAGCCGCATGTCCAACGCCTTTGCCCAGAAGATGGCGGCGCTGGAGGATGAGATCCACACCCTCGCCGGTGAAAGCTTCAACGTCGGCAGCCCGAAACAGCTGGGCGAGATCCTGTTCGACAAGATGGGCATCGAAGGCGGCAGGAAAGGCAAGACCGGCGCCTATGCCACCGGCGCCGATATCCTGGAAGAGCTGGCGACCGAACACGAACTGCCCGCCCGCGTGCTGGACTGGCGGCAATTATCGAAATTGAAATCGACCTACACCGACGCGCTTCAGGATCACATCAACCCGGAAACGGGGCGGGTGCATACCTCCTATGTGCAGACCGGCGCCAACACCGGACGCCTCGCCTCAGCCGATCCGAACCTGCAGAACATCCCCGTCCGCTCCGAGGAAGGCCGCCGCATCCGCGAGGCCTTCGTGGCGGAGACCGGCAACAAGCTGCTGTCGCTCGACTACAGCCAGATCGAGTTGCGCATCCTCGCCCATGTGGCCGATATCGGCACGCTGAAACAGGCCTTTGCCGATGGGCTGGACATTCACGCCATGACCGCCTCCGAGGTCTTTGACGTGCCGCTGGATGAAATGACGCCCGACATCCGCCGCAAGGCCAAGGCGATCAACTTTGGCGTCATCTACGGCATCTCGGGATTTGGCCTGGCGCGCAATCTGCGTATCCCGCGGGCAGAGGCACAGGGCTTCATCGACCGCTATTTCGAACGTTTCCCCGGTATCCGAAAATACATGGACAGCACCGTGGAGTTCGCCAAGGAGCACGGCCACGTGCAGACCCTGTTCGGGCGCAAGATCCACACGCCCGAGATCAACGCCAAGGGACCGCGCGCCGGTTTTGCCAAACGGGCTGCGATCAACGCGCCGATCCAGGGCACAGCCGCCGACGTGATCCGCCGCGCCATGGTCCGGATGCCGGATGCCATCGCCCACCTGCCCGCCAAGATGCTGTTGCAGGTGCACGACGAATTGATCTTCGAGGTGCCCGAGTCGGCGGTGGAGGAAACCACCGAAACCGCCCGCCGGGTGATGGAAAGCGCCGCAGATCCGGCGGTGCATCTGGATGTGAAACTGACCGTCGATGCCGGGACCGGCGACAACTGGGCCGAAGCCCACTAAGCGCGCCCGCCCTGATCCAACCTGTTCCAACCTGATCCCAGGCCTAGAAGTACCCCCGGCTGCTTGGCAGCCGGGGGTATATCTTTCAGTTACTGGCTTTTTACCTGCAGGCTGGGTTGGCCGCGCGCCTACTCAACCCGGCCAAACAGCGCGTCCATCTTGCGCGCCAGTTTGGCATCCTGCGCGCTGAGGCCTCCCACGTCATGGGTGGTCAGAACCACCCAGACCCGGTTGTAGATATTGCGCCACTCCGGATGGTGGTTCCACTTTTCCGCCCAGATCGCCGCTCGGGTCATCCAGCCAAAGGCCTCGTCGAAACCTGCGAACAGATAGACCTTGGTGATGGCATCGCGCCCTTCCACCATGCTCCAGCCCGCAGCGAACAGCGGATCCAGCAGCGGGCCACGGGTGGCCTCGGAGAGTTTCTCGGTCATTCCTGTTCCTCCACTTGTGCCTTTCGGAACGGACCATAATCGGTGAGGATCTCGATCTCTTCCTCGACCGCGGCCCGCTCGGCCTCCAGATAGCGTTGTACCGCATCTGCGAACCCGGGATCACCAATCCAATGCAGGCTGTGCGTCTGCGTCGGCAAATAACCGCGCGCCAGCTTGTGCTCACCCTGCGCGCCGGCCTCGACCCGCTTCAGCCCCATCGCGATGGCCTGTTCAATCGCCTGATAATAGCACAGTTCGAAATGCAGGAACGGGTGATGCTCGATGCAGCCCCAGTAGCGGCCATAGAGCGTCTCGCGACCGATGAAGTTCAGCGCCCCGGCAACCGGGCGCCCGTCCCGTTCGGCCAGCACCAGCAGCATGTCATCCGCCATGACCTCATGCGCGATATCGAAGAAGGCGCGGCTGAGGTAGGGAGAGCCCCATTTACGGCTGCCGGTGTCCTGATAGAACTCCCAGAAGGCATCCCAGTGCTCGGGGCGCAGATCAGCGCCAGTGTAACAGGCGATCTCACCGCCAAACGCCTGCGCCTGCCGCCGTTCCTTGCGCAGTGTCTTGCGCTTGCGCGACGACAGCGCCGCAAGGAAATCGTCGAAATCGGCATAGTCGTCGTTCAGCCAGTGGTATTGCTGAGTGGCGCGGCTCATCAATCCGATCTCGGAACCGATCTGCGCTTCCTCCTCGGTGCAAAAGGTCACATGCAGCGAAGAGACGTGATTGTCCGCCGCCAGCTGCACCGCGCCCTGCACCAGCGCCGAATGGCCGATGCCCTCGGCGCCTGGGCGCACCAGCAGGCGGCGACCGGTTGCGGGAGTAAAGGGCACCGCGATCTGCAGCTTGGGATAATAACGCCCGCCCGCCTGCTCATAGGCATGGGCCCAGTTGTGATCGAAGATATATTCGCCCTGGCTGTGCGATTTGGCATAAAGCGGCGCGCAGGCGATCAGCTGCCCGTCCTGATAGGCGGTCAGATACTGCGGCTGCCAGCCAGTGCCGCGCCCGACCGATCCGCTTTGCTCCAACGCCAGCAGAAACCTATGGGTGGTAAAGGGATCGAGCGGGCGCCTACCATCCGCGGCCTCGGAGCAGGCGCAGGCGTCCCAGTCCCCGGCAGCGATCTGCGACAGGGACTCCAGAACCTGAATTTCGATCCGTGCCTGATCCATGCGGCCTCCTTTGCTCATCAGTATCTGGCCCCTGTCCGGGGCGGATCAAGACGGCAGCGGGGAAAGATAATTCTCAAAGGTCACATTGTCAGCATAGCTGCGCGCCTCCGCCTCTTCGGCAGGCGAAGTTATGGTCCAGCACAGCACCGGAACCCCGGCATCGCGCAGCGCCTGCACCCGGGGTCGGGCCAGATCGCTGGCTTCGTGGCTGATGAAACAGGCCTCTGCCCGGTCAAAATCCGGAATATTGCGCAGATCGTTGCAGACCGCGCGGGGTAGTTCAGGCCATTCTTCGGGCACATAGGCGCTGGTGACGATGCCGCGCGCGATATGAGGCGCCAGACGCGCCAGTTCGGCCACGGAATGCGGGTTGAAAGACATCAGTGCCACCGGCCCCTCATAGCCCTGCAAGGCCGCCACGGCGGCCTGTTCCAGCGCGCCCACGTTCGCGCCCATCTGACCGTCCTGATCCTTGATCTCGATCAGCAGCGGCGCCTGCCCGGCCACCAACTGCAGCACTTCGGCGAAATCCGGTATGCATTCGCCATCGCCGCCGCTGAGTGGGATCTGGCGCAGCGCCTCTGCCGTGCGGGCCCGGACCGGGCCGGTCTCTTCGGTCAGGCGCTCAAGCGTGTCATCGTGAAACACCATGGGCTGGCCGTCGGCAGAGAGTTGCAGATCGATCTCGATCGCATAGCCCGCCGCGATGGCCGCGCGGATCGCCGCGCGGCTGTTTTCAGGTCGCCCCGCCGCCAGATTGTGCAGCGCGCGATGCGCCACCGGCAGCTTCAGGAACGGGGCCGGTAGTGCGGGCCTCATTTGATCTGGAACACCGCGTCGATTTCAACAGCAACGCCCAGCGGCAGAGAGGGGCTGCTGACGGCGGAGCGCGCGTGCCGACCGGCATTGCCAAGCGCCGCCACCAGGAAATCGGAGGCACCGTTCACCACCTGCGGCTGCTGGGTGAAATCGGCAGTGGAATTGACAAAGGCGCCCAGTTTTACGACCCGCACCAGACGCTCCAGATCACCGCCGCAAGCCGCCTTCAACTGTGCCAGAAGCGCGATGGCGCAGCGTTTTGCCGCCGCCTGACCGGCCTCGACCTCCATGTCATCGCCAAGGGTGCCGGTAATCAGCCCGCTTTCATCCGCCGAAATCTGACCGGAGACATAAACCATGTCCCCTGCTACGACGTAGGGCACGTAGTTTGCCGCCGGTGCCGGGGCTTCGGGCAGGGTAACGCCCAGTTCTGCAAGTTTGGCTTCGATGCTCATGACGGCTGTCCTCCAGATCATTGTTTGGAGGCGACGCTAGCGCCGAAGCAGGCCGCCGAAAAGAGCAAAACGCCCTGTCGGCGGCCCGCGTGATCAGGTTTCGCGGAAGGCCTTGACGAAATAATCGCTCAGCGGTTTCAGCAGATAGGCCATGGGCGAATGATCCTTGGTGCGGATATAGCTTTCCACCGGCATGCCTGGGATCAGGGCGGTATCCGCAGGCAGTCTTTCCAGCTCGCCTTCGTTCAACTCGATCTCGGCGCGGTAGTAAGAGACCCGCGTACCTTCGTCCTCAAAAGCGTCAGCAGAGACCTGCGTCACCTTGCCGAAGAGTTCCGGGGTCTGGCGCTGATCCAGCGCCGAGAAGCGCAGCGTCACCGACTGACCGACAAAGATCTGATCGATATCCGTCGGTACCACCTGCACCGCGATCACCAACGGCCGGTCTTGCGGCACCAGATACAGCACCGGTTCTGCCGGGCGGATCACCGAACGCGGCGTGTGGACCTGCATACCATAGACAACGCCCGAGACCGGCGCGGTGATATCGAGCCGGTTCAGCCGCTCCAGAACCGAGCGGCGGGTTTCGGCCAGCTCCAGTTCCTGATAGCGCAGATCACGTAGCCGGGTGATCGCCTCTTCGCGCTGGCGCGAGCCAAGCGTCAGGATCTGGATGTCGATTTCGGTGATGCGGCCTTCGGCCTGGGCCTGATTGGCCAGGAGTTCCCCCAGAGAGCCGCTGAGGTTCGCCTCGGTGCGGCGCAGGTTCAGAACCGTGCCAGCCTGCGCCAGCCCGCGCTCCAGAAGGGTCTGCTGGTTCTTCAGTTCCTCGCCGATCAGCTCCAGCTGAACCCGCATGGAATCCTGCTGCGCCTTGATGCCGACGATCTGATCGTTGATCTGGGCGCGACGTTTCTCCAGTTGCTCGATCTCGCGGGCAGTGGAATCCCGGCGGGCCAGGAACAGACGCTGCTGCCCCTCCATAAGGTCGCGCACCTCGGGCCGCTCGGGGGCCAAAGCCACCAGTTCGGCGTCAAACGTGATTTCCTCCGCCTCGTCGCGCTCGGCCTCAAGCCGCCCACGGCGGGCCATCATCTCGAACAGCTGGCCTTCGGTGATCACCAGCCGCGAGTGCAGTTCGGCCGCATCAAGACGCAGCAGCGTCTGCCCGGCGGCAACGGTATCGCCTTCGTCAACCAGAATTTCCGATACGATGCCACCATCCAGATGCTGAACCACCTGACGGTTGCGATCCACCTCAATCCGACCGGTCGCCACAACTGCGCCCGCGATCGAGGACATCACCGCCCAGGTTCCAAACCCACCGACCAGGATCAGCAGTCCAAGAAGCCCGATGGCCAGCGGACGCCGGGCGGACCAGTCTTTTTCTACGCTCATTGTACACCTCCGGGGGCCCGTGCCTTGCGGATCGTCTGATGGTTCGCGACCATTTCCTGCAGTACCTTGTCCTTGGGACCAAAGGCGGTCTGTACACCCTGGTCGATCACCAGCAGCAGATCGCATTCCTGAATGGCCGCTGGACGGTGGGCCATGATCATCACCGATTTTCCTTCGGCCTTGAGCTGTTTGATCGCCTGATTGAGTGCCACCGATCCGTCATTGTCGAGGTTCGAATTGGGCTCGTCCAGAATGACAAAAACCGGATCATCATAAAGCGCGCGCGCCAAAGCAACCCGCTGCATCTGACCGCCGGACAGACGCCCCCCACCGGAAGAAACCGCGGTGTCATAGCCGTCAGGCAGCTTGACGATCATATCATGCGCGGCAGCCTTCTTGGCCGCAGCGACAACCTTTTCGGCATCCGGCTCCTGGGACAGCCGGGCAATGTTCTGGGCGATGGTGCCGTCAAACAGCTGTACCCGCTGCGGCAGATACCCGATGTGGCGGCCCAGAACGTCCGGCGCATATTGATCGATGGAGGCCCCGTCCAGCCGCACCGTGCCCGCTGCCGGGCGCCAGGCCCCGGTCAGCGCCTTGGCCAGGGTGGATTTGCCCGATCCCGACGGGCCGATCACGCCGATGGCCTGTCCCGGTTGCACCCGGAACGACACGTTGCGCAGCTGCGCTTTGTTGTCGCCGGGCGGCACCACCGCCAGCCCCTGCACCTCGAGCAGCGCCTTGGGTTGCGGCAGCGCGGTGCGCTCCTGTTCCGGCGGCACCTTGGCCAGAAGTTCGCCGAGGTTGCTCCAGCCTTTCATGGCGCGCTGCACCATGGGCCACTGACCGAGACCCAACTCGATCGGGGCCAGCGCCCGGCCCATCAGGATCGACCCGGCGATCATCGCCCCGGGTGTCATCTCGCCCTGAAGTACCAGATAGGCACCCAGCCCCAGCATCGCCGATTGCAGAAACAATCGCAGCGTCTTGGTGAGGGTGGTGAAGCCGCCGCCAGTGTCATTGGCCGCGATATTGTCCTTCAGCGCCGACGTGCGCGCCTTCTGCCAGCGCTGGAAGGCGGCGCCGCGCATCCCCATCGACTGGATCATCTCCGCCTCGGTGCGGATTTCCTCGGACATCAGGTTGGCCTTGTGGCCGGACATATTGGCTTTTTGCAGCGGCGTACGACTCAGCAACTGGTTGAGAAGGGCAATCCCGATCAGCACCGCGCCACCGGTCAGGGCCAGCAGCCCAAGCCAGGGGTGGAACAGAGCGATCCCCGCCAGGAACACCGGTGTCCACGGCAGATCGAAAGCAGCGCCCAGAACCGGCGAGGAAATCAGCCGCTGGATCGATTCCAGATCGCTGAGGCCGGTCTGGGCGACCGGGTCGCGCGCCACCGCCGAGCGGCGGATCATGGCATCGAACACCCGCTGGTCCAGCGCCGCCTGGAACCGAGCCCCGGCCCGGGCCAGGATCCGGCCACGGGCGTAATCCAGAAGACCCATCATGCCGTAAAGGAACACCACCAGGAGCGACAGGGCGACCAGCGTGGCCTCGGAGCGGCTGCCCAGGACCCGGTCATAGACCTGCATCATATAAAGCGGGCCGGTCAGCATCAGCATGTTCACGAAAAAGCTGAAGACTCCGGTAGACCAGAAAAGCCCACGGTTGCGGCGACGCACATACCGAAGCTCATCAAATCCCGGTTTTATATTTTTTTCCTTCATCTCTGGTTCCAATACCTGTTCAAGCGCGCCTGTTCATACTAAAGCAGGGCAGCGAGCTGCCCGCAGAAAACCTGTTCCAATTCTGCCACAGTTTCACAATCAAGGCCTTCAAAGGGTGGGAAGCAGAAGGATTCCCAATAAGTGCGCACGGTGTGCTCCAAATTTGGACCAAGGGAAACCCAGACCCGATGACTTTTTTTACGCGATCATTTGCAACGCTCTCTGCCCTGCTTGTATCAGCTCTGCTTTTGGCTGGCTGCGCGACACAGGATCCGGCGGCAAAAGCTGCGGGCGAAATCTTCGATCCCTATGAAAATACGAACCGGGCAGTGCATCGGTTCAACCTTGGCCTTGACCGCGTGGCCTTCCGTCCGGCCTCCAAAGGCTATGTCGCGATCGTCCCCGACCCCATGGTCACGAGCTTTTCACATTTTGCTGAGAACCTCTCGATGCCGGGCCAAGCGGTCAACGCACTGCTTCAGGGTAACCTGAAGGAATCCGGCATCGCACTGGCGCGGTTTGCCATCAACACCATCGTCGGCGTCGGCGGCCTCGGCGATCCGGCCAGTGCCTTTGACATTCCGCCGGTCGACACCAATTTCGGTGAAACGCTGCACGTCTGGGGCGTTGGCGAAGGCGCCTATGTGGAACTGCCGGTTTACGGTCCTTCAACAACCCGTGACGCGGTGGGCATCGCCGTTGATTTTTTCACCAATCCCATTTCCTTTGCTGAGCATAATCCAGCCGACAACATCGGTGTCTACGCAGAGATCGTGCGTCGGCTTGGAGACCGTGGAAGATATTCTGATACCGTGGATTCGATTCTCTACGAAAGCGCCGACAGCTATGCGCAGGCCCGTCTGATCTACCTTCAGAACCGCCGTTTTGAGCTGGGCGAAAGCAGTGAGATCACAGAGATCGATCCGTTTGAACTGGATACCGAAGGGTTTTGAACGATGAACCGCCGTATGTTTCTTGCCGCAGCTGGTGCTGCAACCATCACCGCGCCCAGTGCGCTCTGGGCTTTGAACGAAAACTCGGCCAGCCGGTTGATCGACAATCTTGTCACTGACATCAATCGCGTCATTGCCTCGGGCAAGTCCGAAAATGCCATGTACCGCGATTTCGAGCGGATCTTTGGCCAGTACAGCGACACCTCTTATATTGCTGCCTATGCGATGGGCGTCGATGCTCGCCGCGCCTCGGCAGCGCAGAAACGGGCCTTCTCTGACGCCTTTCAGGGCTACATCTCGCGCAAGTATGGGCAGCGGTTCCGTGAATTCATCGGCGGTCGCCTCGAGGTGACCGGTGTGAAGCGCGTCAAGAAATGGTTCGAGGTCAGCACTACCGCCTATCTCAAGGGGCAGGCGCCGTTCGAAGTGACCTTCCTGGTTTCCAACCGCTCCGGCAAGGATCTGTTCTTCAACATGTATATTGAGGGCGTAAACCTTCTGCTGACCGAACGGACCGAGATCGGCGCCATTCTCGACCGCAACCGCGGCGACATCGACAAGATGATCTCAGAGCTGAAGCGCCTCAGCTGATCCCTGCCCGCGCTGCGCAATGCGCGGCGCACGGCCCAACGGCTGCGGCGGCCCGGCAGGGCAGCAACAGCGGGCGGGAGCCGCTCCCTACCCATTTTCACTATGATCCACTGTTTTGCCTTGCCTGTGGTCGCGGCATCGCGGCTGCACGAGACGCCGCGACCTCTCCCCGCCAGCCCGCCGGGGGCGCCAGCTCAGTTGCCGAAGATATCCCTCAGGATGCCATCCACCGCGCGGCCTAACTCCTGACCGATCCGGGGGCCGCGACGCTGATCCCTGTCTGAGGGTTGCGGCGTGGGCAATGGATCCGGCGCCTGCATCGGCAGCGGTTTCGGCTCCAGGCCCTCGTGCACCCGCACCATCGCCTCGTGCCAGATCTCGGCCGGTAGCCCGCCTCCGGTCACACCGGTCAGCGGCGTGTTGTCGTCATACCCCATCCAGACCCCGGCGACGTAATCCGCCGTGAAGCCGATGAACCAGGCGTCCCGCGCCGCCTGGGTGGTGCCGGACTTACCCGCCGCCTGCCAGCCAGGGATCTGCGCCCGCCGTCCCGTGCCTTCGGCGATCACCTTTTCCATCATCCAGACCAGTTGCTGCGCCGCCTTGGTGCGGATCACCCGCTCTCCCATACCGCCGCTGGAGCCCATCAGCGGTTCACTGTCTTCCACAAGACTCAGCGAGGTCACCCCATAGGGCGTCACCGAAGAGCCGCCGTTGAGGATCCCGGCATAGGCGCCGGTCATGTCCAGAAGCGTGCTTTCCGAAGCGCCAAGCGCCAGCGCCGGACCTTCAGCCATCTCGTTGTCGATGCCAAAATCGCCAGCCACCCGGCGCACCAGATCGCGGCCCACCGCTTCGGAAATTTTCACCGCAGGAATATTCAGCGAATCCCGCAGCGCCTGTGTCAGGGTGATTTCGCCATAGTATTTGCGGGTATAATTCTGCGGGCACCATTCGCCCGATCCCGGAATATCCATGCAATAAGGCGCATCCAGCACTCGGTCGAGCGGCGAGTATCCCAGCTCCAGCGCCGTGGCATAGACAAAGGGTTTGAAAGCGGAGCCCGTCTGCCGTTTCGCCTGGGTGGCGCGGTTGAAGACGCCGGACACCCGCGTCTTGCGCCCGCCCACCATGGCGCGCACGGCGCCATCGGCGCTCATCACCACAATGGCGGCCTGAGCCTTTGACCCTTCGCGCACCTTGTTCTCAAAAACATGATCCACCGCGCCTTCCACGGCTTTCTGCAGGCGCTGGTCCAATGTGGTGCGGATCACGACGTCCTCGGTGGTCTGATCGCCGAAATAGCTGGGGATCGTATCCATCACCCAATCGGCGAAATATCCCCCGGCCCGCGCCTCGGCAGCTTCACTCAGCTCTGCGGGGTGGCTTTGCGCGTATTGGGTTTCCTTGGCTGTCAGATAGCCCTGTTCGTTCATCAGGCGCAGCACGGTGGCGGCGCGGTCCTGCGAGCGTTTGAGATTATTGGTCGGCGCCAGCGAAGACGGCGCGGTCAGAAGACCGGCGATCATCGCACCCTCGGCCGCGTTCAGCTGGTTCGCGGATTTTCCGAAATAGCGCTGCGCCGCCGCCTCGGCGCCATAGGCGCCGCCGCCCATATAGGCCCGGTTCATATAGATCGAGAGAATCTCGTCCTTGGTGTATTTGGCCTCCATCGCCATGGCGTAGACCGCCTCGGTCGCCTTGCGCCAAAGGGAGCCCTGACGGCAATCGGCCTCATAGGCGCGTTCGCTTTCCCAGACCTCGGGGTCATAGACCTCGCCAAGGCATAGCAGCTTCGCCGTCTGCTGGGTGATGGTCGAGCCGCCATGTCCGGACAGTGGACCGCGCCCTTCGCTCAGGTTGATGCGCACCGCGCTGGCAATCCCGCGCGGCGAGACGCCGAAATGACGGTAGAACCGCTTGTCCTCGGTGGCGACCACCGCGTTCTTCAGGTGTTTCGACACGGTCTGTGTGGTGACGACGCCGCCAAACTGATCCCCGCGCCAGGCAAAGACCTCTCCCTTGGCATCCAGCAGGGTGACCGAGCCACGCGCCCGCCCATCCAGCAGCTGCGTCACCTCGGGCAGCTTCATGTATTGATAGCCGACCGCCAGGGCGACGATGCCAGTGCAGATCAGCCCAACGCGCCAGGTAAAGCCCCAGACCAGACGCAGCAGCCATCGAAACGGTGCCAGCAGGGTCCCGATCAGCCCGCGTTTGCGTTTGGGGGCTGGTTTGCGCGTCGCTGCTGCCTTTTTCCGCGGCGCAGCCTTCTTGGGCGCTGCGGCAGGTTTTCGGCGCCCGAAGAGAAACCCAAAGATCCCACCACCAGAGCTGCCTTTTCGTGCGCCCCGGCGCGCGGGCTTTGCCCCTTTGCCGGATCTGCTTTTGGGATAGCGTTTATCCGCCACCAGCGGCTTGCGCCCTGATCCTTGTGCCATGTCAGTATCCTGCCAGTGTCCTGCCCGGTTTGCCCGTTTTGGCGACAATAAACCGATCCCACTGCTTTGTAGAGGGGCAGTTTTGCCGGAAACTCCCTCCTCAAAACGCTCAAAATGCAGGCATTGACCACTTTTTAAGCAAAATAATTAGGCCCGAGGCCGCCATTCCGCCCTGCAAACAGGCTCTTCCGGTTCCCCCGACTCGGGGTGGCCGCTTTGCTGCAGGTGCGAATGGAGCGGCCTAAGTGGTCCAGAAATAGGGTGTCGAGATGAAAATGATCATAGCAGCCATCAAACCCTTCAAACTCGAGGAGGTCCGCGAAGCGCTGACCGGAATCGGCGTTTCAGGTCTGATGGTGACGGAAATCAAAGGCTTTGGAGCCCAGGCGGGCCACACGGAAATCTACCGTGGTGCGGAATACGAAGTGAACTTCGTCCCTAAGGTCAAACTGGAAATCGTGGTGCCAGGGGAGCTGGCGGATCAGGTGGTCGACACCATTTCGTCCACCGCCCGCACCGGCAAGATCGGCGATGGGAAGATCTTTGTCCTGGATGTGGCACAGGCCGTGCGGGTGCGCACCGGCGAAACCAACCTCGAGGCGCTTTAAGCGTCCATTTCGGAGGAAAATACAGATGCGTAAACTGAAACTCTCTCTTGCCGCCACGGCCTTTGCCGCCCTTCCGGGCCTGGCACTGGCGCAGGACGCGGCAGCAGAAACCCCCGACATCAACCCCTATATCTTTACCACCCTGCTGTTCCTGATCGGCGGCTTCCTGGTGTTCTGGATGGCTGCAGGCTTTGCCATGCTCGAAGCAGGCCTGGTGCGTTCCAAGAACGTGACCATGCAGCTGACCAAGAACATCGCGCTGTTCTCGATCGCGGCCATCATGTACTGGCTGATCGGTTTCAACCTAATGTACCCCGGCGACTGGGTGATCTCGGGCGTGATGGGCCCCTGGTTCTCCATCACCTCGCTTGAACCGGTTGGTCTGGCGGCAGCGGATGCCTCGCTCGACTATGCATCGGTTGGCTCCGACTTCTTCTTCCAGCTGATGTTCTGTGCCACCACCGCCTCGATCGTCTCCGGCACCCTGGCCGAGCGTATCAAGCTGTGGCCCTTCCTGATCTTCGTCGCAATCCTGACCGGCGTGATCTACCCGATCGAAGCCTCTTGGCAGTGGGGCGGCGGCTTCCTGTCCGAAATGGGCTTCTCCGACTTCGCCGGCTCGACCCTGGTGCACGCAGCAGGTGGTTTCGCAGCCCTCGCAGGCGCTCTGATCCTCGGCCCGCGTATCGGCAAGTACAAAGACGGCAAAACCATCCCGATGCCCGGCTCCAACCTGGCCCTGGCGACCCTGGGCACCTTCATCCTGTGGCTCGGCTGGTTCGGTTTCAACGGCGGCTCGCAGCTGGCGATGGGCACCGTGGGTGATGTGACCGACGTGTCGCGCATCTTCGCCAACACCAACATGGCTGCCGCCGCTGGTGCTGTCGCTGCCCTGCTGCTGACCCAGGTCATGTTCAAGAAGCCCGACCTCACCATGACCCTGAACGGCGCCCTGGCCGGTCTGGTGTCGATCACCGCGGGTCCGCTTGATCCCTCGCTGTTCGGCGCGCTCTGGATCGGTGCCGTCGGTGGTGTGATCGTGGTCTTCGTTGTGCCGATGCTGGACAAGCTGAAGATCGACGACGTCGTCGGCGCCATCCCGGTGCACCTGGTCGCAGGCTTCTGGGGCACCTTCGCGGTTCCCTTCTACACCGAAGGTACCTCCTTCGTGACCCAGATCACCGGCTTCGTTGCCATCGGCGCCTTCACCTTCATCGTCTCCGGCATTGTCTGGCTGATCCTGAAGGCAACCATGGGCATCCGCGTCACCGAAGAAGACGAGATCAACGGTCTCGACATGGCGGAACTGGGCATGGAAGCCTATCCGGAGTTCAAGGCAGGCTAAACCCAGCCTCCTGACACAGATCTAGGAACGCGGCCTCTCGGGGCCGCGTTTTTCTTTGCCTAGTCCCCTTTCCCCCAGCATCGAGTGAACCCTCCCGCCCGCTCCGGCACAGTCATAGATTGTCCCTTTGCGGTTGGGCCCGGCGCCGCTGACGCGGCGCCTGCTGCTCTCATCTGTCGCCAAAGCCCCGCCCATCAAAGCGCACCGCGGGTCAAGGGCCGCACCAGCGGCCTCGCGCAAGGCGCGAGGTTCCCTTGAGGCGCGGTGCGCTGCTGTTCACAATGGTCAAGGCGCGTTTGAGGGCAGACCTGCCCTTAAAACCGCTTCTCAGCGAAATCCCTTGCGCCGCGATAGCGGCGCCACGCCCAAGGCCGCCAAGGGGTCTTGCCAGAGGCAAGGCACCTGCGGGCGCGGGAGCCCCTGCCCCAAGTCTGCGCAACAAAAAACGCGCCCCCCGGATCGGGAGCGCGTTCCTGTAATCTCAATTCTCAGTACGAAACCGTCGCGGCTTAGACGCCCGCGTCGATGATCGCCTTGGCCAGCAGCGGCACCGTGGTCTTGTTGAGACCCGCGATATTCATGCGGCTGTCGCCCACCATGTAGATGCCGTTGTCGACCCGCATTTTCTCGACCAGCTCGGGCGTGGTCCCGAGCAGCGAGAACATACCCCGGTGCTGCGCGATAAAGCCGAAGCGGTCCGAGCCGCTCAGGCGCTGCAGCTCATCCGCCAGCTGCTGACGTAGGCCCAGCATGCCCAGACGCACGTCTTCCAGCTCGGATGCCCAATCGGCGCGCAGGGCGTCGTCGTTCAGGATCATCGTCACCAGACGCGCGCCGTGATCCGGCGGGAAGGAAAAGTTCTGCCGGTTCAGGAAGGCCAGCGTGCCCTGGTTCAGCGCCTGGGCACTGCCGTCCTGGCTAACCGCCATCAGTAGGCCGGTGCGTTCGCGGTAGATGCCGAAGTTCTTGGAGCAGCTTGCCGCGATCAGGCATTCGGGCGTCTGGGCAGCCACCATGCGTACGCCCGCTGCGTCTTCTTCCAGACCGTCGCCAAAGCCCTGATAGGCAATGTCGATCATCGGGATCAGACCGCGCGCGTTCAGAAGGTCGATCACCTCCTGCCACTGGGTGGTGTTTAGGTTGGCCCCGGTGGGGTTGTGGCAGCAGCCGTGCAGCAGCACCACGTCGCCCTTCTCGGCGCCCTTCAGATCCTCGATCATCCCGTCAAAGTTCACGCCGCGGGTTTCGCGGTCAAAATAGCGGTAGGTGACGGTCTCGATGCCAACGTATTTCAGGATCGAGATGTGGTTCGGCCAGGTCGGGTCCGACACAAAAACGCGTGCCTTGGGGTTGGCCATCTTGATCAGCTCGAACGCCTGGCGCACGGCACCGGTGCCGCCGGGGGTGGCGGCGGCGGCAATGTTTCCACGCGCCACGCTATCACCCAGGATCAGTTTGATCATCACATCGGCATAGCCGGGATCACCCGCGAGGCCAGTATAGGCCTTGGTGGTTTCTTCTTCCCACAGCTTGTGCTCGGCGGCCTTGATCGCGCGCATCACCGGGGTGACGCCCTCGGCGTTCTTGTAGACACCGACACCAAGGTCGATCTTATCCGCGCGCGTGTCCTCGCGGTACATCTGCATCAGCGCCAGGATCTTGTCCGCTGGCTGGGGTTTCAGGGTCTCGAACATCAGTTCTCTCCGGTTGCAACGGGTAGGGTCGGGAAGGCGCCCCATTCTGCCCAGGATCCATCATAAAGCGCGTGATCGGTCTTGCCGATGCGCTCCAGTGCCAGGCTGAGAACGGCGGCGGTCACACCCGAGCCGCAGGTGGTGATGGCAGGTTTCGCAAGGTCGACACCCGCGCCTTCAAAGGTGGCGCGAATGCCGTTTGCGTCTTTCAGGGTGCCATCGGGGTTCAATAGGGTCACATAGGGCACGTTCTTCGAGCCGGGGATATGGCCCGAGCGCAGCCCTTCGCGCGGTTCCGGGACCTCGCCGCGGAACCGTTTGGCCGCGCGGGCGTCGATGATTTCATGATCGCCCAGCTTGGCGGCCGCAGAGACCTGCGTCACATCGCGAACCAGCTGGTTCTGCACCCGCACGGTCATGTGGCGGTCGCGGATCATCGGCGGCAGGTCTTCGACCGGATGCCCTTCGGCCTGCCATTTCGGCAGACCGCCATCCAGCACAGCGACATTCATCTGCCCCATCAGCCGGAACAGCCACCAGACACGGGCCGCCGATTTCAGGCCGGCGCCGTCATAGACCACCACCTGATGACCGTCGCCCACGCCCATCGCGCGCAGGCGCGACATGAACTTCTCGACCGGTGGCACCATATGGGGCAGTTCCGACCGGTGGTCCGAAATATCATCGATGTCAAAGAAGCGCGCGCCGGGGATATGGGCCGCGTCATATTCCGCCTTGGGATCGCGGTTCTCATTGGGCAGATACCATGACCCGTCCAGAATCCTGAGATCGGGATCCTTCAGATGGGCTGCCAGCCAGTCGGTTGACACAAGAGTTTTCGGATCATCCATCAAAAACGCCTCCCCTCAGGTTCGCTGGCGCATGGGTACAGCCCACCGCGCGGAGTCGCAAGAGAAGCGGCTGTTCCGGTACAATATTTCCCTGATACATGCACCAAACGTGGTGCCGTGGCGACAAACGGCCCGCCGGGCCTGCCTCGTCCCTGTCCCGAAGGATGGTTCCGGCAGCGCAGGGTATTGGCGTCAGCGCGCGTCCTTCAGCAGCCGCTGTTTCTGGCGCGACCAGTCGCGTTTGGCCTGGGACTCGCGCTTATCGTGGTTCTTCTTCCCCTTGGCGATGCCGATCTTCATCTTGGCCATGCCCCGGTGGTTGAAGTAGAGCACCAGCGGAACCAGGGTCATGCCCTTGCGCTGCGTCGCATTCCACAGGCGTGCCAGCTCCTTGCGCGACACCAGCAGCTTACGGCGGCGGCGCTCCTCGTGCTTGAACACCTTGGCCTGCGCATAGGGCGCGATATAGGAGTTCACCAGCCACAGCTCCCCGTCGTCGACGGTCGCATAGGATTCAGCGATATTGGCCCCCCCGGCGCGCAGGGATTTCACCTCCGACCCCTCAAGAACGATCCCGCATTCGAGATCTTCCTCGATCGCGTAATCGAACCGCGCCCGGCGGTTCTCGGCAATCACTTTGTAGTTCGGGTCTGATTTCTGCTTGGCCATGGCAGGCAGATGTAAGCGCGCCCGGGACCGGACGCAAGATGACTCAGGCTTTGCGGCTGCGGATCAGGGTAAAGACACCACTGGCCACGATCACCGCGCTGCCAATCAGCGTCAGCGTATCGGGCCGCTCGCCAAAGACCAGAATGCCCAGCACCATGGCAAAGACCAGCCGCGTATAGCGGAAGGGCGCCACGACCGAGATTTCGCCCAGCCGCATGGCGCCGGTCAGCGCCCCATAGGCGATCACGCCGATCACCGTGGCGCAGGCCACATCCAGCCAGACGCCCGGATCGGTCAGCGCCCCGTCACCCAGCCCATCAAGCCCGGTCCAGCCCAGCGCGATAATGCCCGCTACTGCCAGCATGGCAAAACCCAGCATACCGAGCTGGCTGTTGTGCATCGACACATGCGCCGCCCGCGTTGCCAGATCCCGCCCGGCAAAGCCCAGCGTTCCGGCCACGGCGAACAGCGAGGCCGGTTCAAAGCCGCTGACCCCGGGGCGCAGGATGATCAGAACCCCGGCGAAACCGACCAGAATCGCCAGCCAACGCCGCCAGCCCACCGTTTCGCCAAAGAACACCACCGCGCCCGCCGCGACCACCAGCGGCGTCGCCTGCAGGATGGCCGAGGCCGAGGACAGCGGCGTCAGCGCAAGGGCCAGGGTAAAACACAGACGACCAACGACCTCTGACAGAGAACGCAGCAGCATCACGCGCGTGCAAAAGGCCGGGTGCCACAAGGCCTGTCCCTGCGCACGCGCCACCAGTGCAAACAGCACCATACCGCCAAGACCGAAGAAAACCAGAATCAGCCCGACCGGCAGCGCCTGCGCTGCCGATTTGATCAACATGTCCTCCAGCCCAAAGGCCCCCATGGCCAGCACCATCAACAGGCTGCCGCGCAGCGTTTCCATCGGTGCCTCCCCCAATCGGCTTTTAAGTCCCTGCCACAGCCCTAGTCGCAAGGTGAGACTTCGGCAAGCACTGCCGTGTCCCCTCTTACGGAATTGTGACCTTTGCGGGCGCAGGACCTGGTCAGCCAGTCGGATCCGGTCTGCGATAATGGTGCATGTTGAGAAAGGCCGCCCCGTCCGGCCCGGCACGGTACCCATGGGGCTGATCGGCCGCAAAACGCAGCCCCTCCCCGACGTCGAGCCGCACCCAAGCCCCATCGCTCAGCACCTCCACAGGCCCTTCGAGCACAAAGACCTCTTCGGTCACGCCCGCGTCATGCGCCTGGGACTGGTGGCACTGATCCGGCCGCAGGCGCACGTGAAAGGTCTCGGCCCCGAGGTTGGGATCAAAGGGAAAGACGATCTTGACCGCAATACTGCCGGGAAACTGCACCGTGCGGAACACGCTCTCGCCCAGAACCTTGGGCTGGCTGCTATCCTCGATCAAAGCGGTCAGCGGCAAGTGAAACCCCTTGGCGATCTTCCAGAGCGTGGCGATGGTAGGGCTGGATTCGCCTCGTTCGATCTGCCCCAGCATCGCCTTGGAGACTCCCGTCACCTCGGCTGCCCGCGACAGGCTGAAACCGGCCTCGGCCCGGATCTGCTTCAAATTCTGCGAAATCTTGTCTTCACTTACCGGCGGGGACGCGGGGCTTACAGGCGGGGACGCGGGCTGCGTTGGCATCGGTCTGTCGATCTCTTCAAAAAAGCCTTGTGCGCTATAGCGCACAGAAGATAATGTACGCTATAACGCACAAACTGACCCTACAAGAGCCCGACGCCCGGGAAAACCCCATTCAAGATCCCCATGATGCCGCAGCTGAAACTCTCTCATATCACGGCAGGCGCCGTCGCCGTTCTGGTCGGATACACCAGTTCGGTGGCGATCATCTTTCAGGCCATCGCGGCGCTGGAGGCAAACCAGGCGCAGGCCAACAGCTGGCTTCTGGCCCTCGGGCTTGGCATGGGGATCACCAGCCTGATCCTGTCGCTGTGGTTCCGCCTGCCGGTTCTGACCGCCTGGTCCACGCCCGGTGCCGCTCTTCTGGCGGTGGGCGGTGGCGCGACCACCCTGCCCGAGGCCACGGGCGCCTTTCTGTTCTGCGCCGCCTTGCTGACGCTCACCGGCCTCACCGGCTGGTTCGAGAGGCTGGCGCGGCTGATCCCCGATACGCTGGCCAATGCGCTTTTGGCTGGTATCCTGTTCCGCTTTGGGCTGGAGGCGTTCACCTCGCTTGAAGAAGACGTCTGGCTGGTCGCGGTGATGGGCGCGGTCTTTCTGATCGGCAAGGTCTATGCACCGCGCTACACGATCCCGCTGGTTCTGCTGGCGGGTGTCATCTGGGCCGCCGCAACCGACAGCTTCGGAAACCTGCAGCAGCTGAACCTGTCTCTCGCCACCCCCGAGGCGGTGATGCCCGAATTCACCCTTTCAGCGCTGATCGGCCTTGGCCTGCCACTCTATATCGTGACCATGTGTTCCCAGAACATGCCCGGTGTGGTGACCCTGCGCAGCGCAGGTTACGTTCCGCCGGTTTCGGCTGCGCTGACGGTGACCGGGATCGCCTCGCTGATCTTGGCGCCCTTTGGCGGCTATGCCTTCAACCTCGCCGCCATTACCGCCGCCATCTGCGCCGGACCCGAAGCGGATGAGGATCCAGACACCCGCTACCTCGCCGTGGTGGCCGCCGGGGTGGTCTATTGCTTCGTGGGGCTGGGCGGCGCCGCCGTGATTTCCCTGTTCCTGATCGCGCCGCACGCGCTGGTCGCCACCATTGCAGGCCTTGCGCTCTTGTCGACCATCGGCAACGGGCTGTCCCATGCGCTGACCCCGACCGAAGGGCGCGAGGCGGCACTGCTGTGTTTCATGGGCACGGTATCGGGCATCAGCTTCCTCGGGATCGGCGCGCCCTTCTGGGCCCTGCTGATCGGCCTGGTCTGTCACCTCACGCTGAGCCGCCCGTCGGTGACATTCAGAAAACCCGCATAACCCATTCCGCAACCGCCCCGGAAATCGGAGCAAAATAACCAAAATCGCCCCTCAGTTATTGCGTTTGTTTCGCGAATCATGTCCCTGAGGGTAAAAAGGGGAAATAGCCACATGCCAATGTACCGATCCAGAACCTCCACCCATGGACGCAACATGGCCGGCGCGCGTGGCCTTTGGCGCGCAACCGGTATGAAAGACGATGATTTCGGCAAGCCGATCATCGCCATCGTCAACTCCTTCACCCAGTTCGTGCCAGGTCACGTCCACCTCAAGGATCTCGGCCAGATGGTCGCCCGCGAGGTCGAGGCCGCAGGCGGCGTTGCCAAGGAATTCAACACCATCGCGGTGGATGACGGCATCGCCATGGGCCATGACGGTATGCTCTACTCGCTGCCCTCGCGCGAGGTGATCGCGGATAGCGTGGAATATATGGTCAACGCCCATTGCGCTGATGCCATGGTCTGCATCTCCAACTGCGACAAGATCACGCCGGGCATGCTGATGGCCGCCATGCGTCTCAATATCCCGGTGATCTTCGTCTCCGGCGGCCCGATGGAAGCGGGCAAGATCGACATCGCCGATCTGGATGCCAAGAAGATCGACCTCGTCGATGCCATGGTTGCCGCCGCCAGCGACACACTGAGCGACGAACAGGTCCAGCATATCGAGGAAAACGCCTGCCCCACCTGCGGCTCCTGCTCGGGCATGTTCACCGCCAACTCGATGAACTGCCTGGCCGAAGCGCTGGGTCTCGCCCTGCCTGGCAACGGCTCGACCCTGGCCACCCACGCCGACCGCAAGAACCTGTTCCTGGAGGCGGGCCGCAAGATCGTCGACATCACCAAACGCCACTATGTGGGCGAGGAAAAAGGCCTGCTGCCGCGCGAAATCGCCACCTTCGAGGCCTTTGAAAACGCCATGAGCCTCGACATCGCCATGGGCGGTTCCACCAACACCGTGTTGCACCTCCTGGCCATTGCCAATGAAGGCAAGGTGGATTTCGACATGTCCGACATGGACCGGCTCAGCCGCAAGGTGCCGTGCCTGTGCAAGGTGGCCCCCAACATCGAGAACGTCCATATGGAAGACGTGCACCGCGCTGGCGGCATCTTCTCGATCCTCGGCGAACTCAGCCGCGCCGGTCTGTTGCACGATGACTGTTCCACCGTACACTCCAGCACCATGGGCGAAGCCATCGCCAAATGGGACGTCAAGGTCGCCAACAACCCCGAGGCCGAAGAGCTGTTCAAGGCGGCGCCGGGCGGCGTGCGCACGACCGAGGCCTTCTCGCAATCCAACCGCTACAAGGAACTCGACACCGACCGCAAGGGCGGCGTCATCCGCTCGGTCGAAAACGCGTTCTCCAAGGACGGCGGCCTTGCGGTGCTGTTCGGCAATATCGCGCTTGATGGCTGCATCGTGAAAACCGCGGGCGTCGATGAAAGCATCCTGAAATTCACCGGCTCGGCCTATGTCTGCGAAAGCCAGGATCAGGCCGTCAGCGACATCCTGACCGGCAAGGTCAAGGAAGGCGATGTGGTGGTGATCCGCTATGAGGGCCCGCGCGGCGGTCCGGGCATGCAGGAAATGCTCTACCCGACCTCCTACCTTAAATCCAAGGGTCTCGGCAAAGCCTGCGCCCTCCTGACCGACGGGCGTTTCTCCGGCGGCACCTCGGGTCTATCCATCGGCCACGTCTCCCCCGAAGCGGCCGAAGGCGGCGCAATCGGTCTGGTGCAGATGGGCGATACCATCGAGATCGACATCCCCAACCGCTCAATCCACCTGGCCGTTTCGGACGAGGAACTCGCCAGCCGCCGCGCCGCGCAAGAGGCCGCTGGCTGGAAACCAGCGAAACCGCGCAAGCGCAAGGTCTCGACTGCACTCAAGGCTTACGCGATGCTGACCACCAGCGCCGCCAAGGGCGCCGTGCGCGCGCTGCCAGACGACGAGTGACCGCCTCTGAATGAATGACGAAGGCCCCTCGCCAACCCGGCTGAGGGGCCTTTTTCTTATCCGGCCTTCGACCGCAGCATCTGCAACCCGGGTCAAGGGCGGCCCGGCCGCCGCGCGGCACGCGCGGTTCACCCTTGACGCGCCCAGCCCAAAGAAAATCGATAGGGCGCGTTGAGGGCAGACCTGCCCCTCAACCGCTTCTCAGCCCCCTGCGCGCCGCGCCAGCGGCGCCACGCCCAACCAGCGGATGGGCATTTTCAATGCCCGACGATGGGCGGGAGCCTTCCCTTTCGCTGCGTAAAAAGCAGCGCGATCAGTCGCCCAGCTTGGCGTGCACCTCGTCCAGATCGATCTCTCCGGTGGGCATCTTGTTGGCGGGGTTTTCAAAATCGTATTTGAACAAGTCGAAATCGCGCTTGTAGATCTCATAGATCAGATGCATCGACAGATCGTCGAAATAATCCTCCACCGGATGCGCGCGTTTGGGGCCATGGCCTTCGCTTTCGTTGAAGCGCGGGATTGCGGCAAGGTCCACGGGATGCGGCGTCTCGATGGCGTCCAGAACCTGGCTCATGCCGTCGTTGAAGTCCTCGGTCCAGATGATCTTGTTGTAGCGTCCGCCATTCACGATAAAGGTCGACACATGCCCCGAGGCCGCCGACCAGTGGATATCCGGCTCCATCGGCCGCCGGAACCGGATGGTATCGCGCACGAATAAAAGGAACCGCCGGAAGCTCTTGATCTGGTCGAACTCCTGCTGGCCATCCTCGCCGCCGACCTCGATCCCGTAATCATAGACCAGCCGTGGCACCAGATTGCCACGATAGCGCTTGCCGTTGCGCTGGATGCCGCAGATCTTGTCAAAGAAGGAGCTGAGCACCCGGGTATAGGGGTTGCGCACGCAGGTGAAGGCATAGGTGCGCTGGCCCAGCACATTGCGGCTGATCGGCTCCTGGCTGGCCTCCTGCGCCCATTTGTGCAGGCCTTCCTTTGAATCGTGGATATCGCCATCAAAGAACCTGCCGTGATCGGAATAATAGAGTATCTGACCGATGGTCGAACAGGCGCATTTCGGCACCACCCGGTAAATCACGCTTTCGCTCTCGGTCATCCAGGTTCCTGGGAATCCCATCCGCAACCAACTCCGTTCCTGTCCACTCGACGCAACAATGACCACATCGCGACCAAAAGACAAATAATCTTGTTTCTTCAAACAGCTCCGAGCTTTATCAAGAAGACAATCCGGCAAAACAGGGGCGTACCGTCGTCAGAATGGCAAAAATTGCATATATACTGCTCTGCCATAAGGACCCCGAGGCGATCATCCAGCAGGCCGAACGGCTGACGGCGGTCGGCGATTACATGGTGATCCATTTCGACGGCCGCGCCAGCGATCAAGACTATGCCGAGATCCGCGCGGCCCTCGACGACAATCCCAATGTCTGCTTTCCGCGGCGACGCATCAAATGCGGCTGGGGGGAATGGTCGCTGGTCCGCGCCACCCTTGCGGCCATGCGTACCGCCGCCGACAACTTCCCCCGCGCCACCCATTTCTACATGCTCTCGGGCGATTGCATGGCGATCAAGACCGCCCAGTACGCGCATGACTATCTGGATCAGAACGATTTCGACTTCATCGAAAGCTTTGACTTCTTCGAAAGCGACTGGATTAAGACCGGCATGAAGGAAGACCGGTTGATCTACCGGCATGTCTTCAACGAACGCAAGAACAAGGCTCTGTTCGAATGGAGTCATAACCTTCAGAAGAAACTCCGCCTGCACCGCGCGGTGCCTTCGGACATTCAGGTTCAGATTGGCAGCCAGTGGTGGTGCCTGCGCCGCCGCACTGTTGAGGCGATCCTGCAATTCGTGCGGGAGCGGCGCGATGTGGTCCGCTTCTTCCGCACCACATGGATCCCGGATGAGACCTTTTTCCAGACGCTGGTCCGCCACCTGATCCCGGGCGATGAGATCCAGTGCCGCACGCTCACCTTTCTGATGTTCACCGATTACGGAATGCCGGTGAATTTCTACAACGATCACTACGATCTGCTGCTGAGCCAGGATTTCCTCTTTGCTCGCAAGATCAGCCCGGATGCCAAGGATCTGAAACGCCGTCTCGGGCGGCTCTACGCGGCCGAGGGCGTAGAGTTCCAGATCTCGAACGAGGGGCGCAGCCTGTTCCAGTTTCTTACCCAGCGCGGTCGCAACGGACGCCGCTTTGCACCGCGGTTCTGGGAAACCGAAAGCAGCCTGGGGCGGGAGCGGGAATTGACCATGGTCGTGTGCAAGAAATGGCATGTGGCCAAGAGGCTGATCCGGCAAGTCAACGAGCGCACCGAGGTTCCGGCCATCGCCTATCTCTTTCACGAGGAAGACACGCCCCTGCCCGATCTTGGCGGGATCGAAGCCTCGCTGTGGAAACGCACCCGCCACCGCCGCGCCCTGATGCGCATGCTGTTTGAATATTACGACAGCAACCGGCTGATCGTCTGCATAGATCCCTCGGGGCTGGAACTGATGAATGACTTCGCCTCTGACCGCTCAGTGACGCAGGTGCTTCACCTCGATTGTGATTTCACCGATGAATATCTGATCGCCCATGCCCAGCGATCTGGCCTTGTCGGAGTGCAGACACCGAAACAGACCCTAGACCGGATTCTGCCGACCATCCGCAATGATATCCTGCATGAAACCGACCGGATCCGGGATGCCGGGTTTGATCCCTTCGTCACCCTGCACGAGACGGACTCTGCAGAAGACAAGGTCGCCAAACTGGCCAGGGTGTTTGGCATTACGGCGGAGCAGGCCAAAGACATCAGCCAGAACCCAGATCTGTTCAGCGATTAATCGACCTCAACCGGAAGGGCCACCCCGCACCCCCGGCGCGGCGAACAGGATCACTTGTTGCCGCCACCAAGCCAGCGGCGCAGCCTGCTGCGGCGCTCTGATATGGCGTCGCCAGCGGCATAAAGGCTGTCTTCCACATCATCGATCATCGGGTCGAGCCGGTTGCGGCGGAAGCGGCGCCAGCGCACGTAGATGGCCCAGAATAGCGCCGCAATCAGCACTAGGATCAGGATGCTGACCCAGTTCAGAGGTTTGTCATCCGGCCCAGAAACAGGCTTGATCCCCACTGCATTGGGAAAGGCCGACAGGAATTCGTTGCGCCAACCATAGTGCAGCACCGCCACCCATTCCGGCGCGGCCTTGTTTGAGATCGCGTCATTGGCCTCGGTATACAGATTGGCGGTGTCGAATTTGAAATAGGGCGGCCAGTTCCAACCGGTGTCCTCGTTCCGGTAAACGATCGCGCTGCCATCGGGACGCACCGCCTGAATGAACTGCACATCCCGGTTGCTCTGCTCGGTCGACTGGGTGTCCGGCGTCGACCAGAACATCCGCGTCCAGTCATTCAGTTCCTGACGTTCCTCGTAGGTGTTGACGATCCGCACCACGTCATACTGCGGCAACGTATAGTGCAGGAAGGCCCCGAACAGCAGCCAGACGGTGATCAGAAATCCCCATTTGATGTAGCCCATAAAGGCCTCCTATCTGAAATTGACCATATAGATCAGTGTCGCAATCAACCCCAGCGGCACCACATAGACAAGCAGGATCAGCCGACGCCGGAACGAATGGTCATACTGCCGCAACCCCCGCTGGATGAAGGCCGCGCGATCTCCGGTCAAGCCCTTCTCGGCCCAGCGGCGTTTCAATTTGGCCCGGCGCATTTCCCGCGAATAGAGCGACACGGCGCCGTAGACCACCGTGAGCCCGATCATCAGAAACAAAAACAGCCGAAAAAAGCCTAACATCACCGCCCCCAGCCCCAACGCGGCCCAACCCTGTGGCGCTGCCCTGCGGCAGAGCCCGGCCAATGCGCTGGCTTACCCCTTCGAACATAAGCGTTTTTGCCGCGATGCCAATCCCGCCAGCCGCACAAGGGCGCAGGGGCGCCCGCCGCCCATCCGAAGCAAGCAGTTCGGGCACTGGATTAGTTTTGGCGGGCTTTCTTCAGCACCAGAAAGGTCATCATCCCAAAGGGCGGCAGGCTTTCCTGCTCCTTGAGGCTGAGCGTTTCTTCGCCAAGGATGGTCCCGATCTCGAAATCGGAATGCCAGCCCAGCACATTGGCAAAGGGGGCCGATATCTTCTCAAGCGAGGCAAGAACGCCCTGGGTGCTTTTGAAATGGTTGCTGATCACCACCTCGCCGCCGGGTTTCAGCACCCGGGCGATTTCAGCCATCACCTTTTGCGGCTCGGGCACCACCGACAGCACATGCATCGCCGCCACAGTGTCAAAGGAGGCATCGGGAAAATCCAGATCGCGGGCATCCATCTGCCGCAACCCGGCGACATTGGCCAGCCCCATCTCGGCCACGCGGGTTTCCGCCTTTGCCAACATTTCGGTGCTGAAATCGATGCCAGTGACGCGCAGATCCGCGCCGTAATGTGGCAGCGACAGCCCGGTGCCAACGCCAACCTCCAGCACGCTGCCGCCGCGCCGGTTGATATAGTTCACGACCCGGCGCCGCCCGGCATTGGTAACCGCCCCGAATGTCCTGTCATAAATTGGCGCCCAGCGCGCGTAGGATGATTGAACCGCCTTCAGTTCCAATCCCGTGCCTCCCCGTTTTCTTGTTACCCGCTCAATCCGGTACCTTTCGGATCAGCCCCCAGACCACCAAAACCACGTAAACAAGGCACAACACAACCAGCGTCGTCCAAGCATAGGTCAGAACCGCCGCCCCGGCAAAGGCACAGCCCACCAGGAAATATTTCACATTCTCCCGGCTGATCTTCACCGCCTTGGGCGACCAGGTCGGGATGCGACTGATCATAAGGAAACCTATGACAACCATGTGAAAGCAGATCAGCAGATCCGGAACGACCAGCCCGCCGGAGAAGGAGAAGGAGACGAACATCGGCAGCATCGCCAGTAGTGCCCCGGCAGGCGAAGGGATGCCGGTGAAGTAGCCAAGGCGTTCGCCCACGACCGGCTCATCCGATTTCGCCGCCACGTTGAACCGCGCCAGCCGCACCACGCAACAGACCGAGAACACCAGCACCGAGATCCAGCCGGCGCTGCGCATGTCCTGCAAGGCCCAGAAATAGATCACCAAAGGCGCCGCGACGCCGAAGTTCAGGAAATCCGCGAGCGAATCCAGCTCGGCCCCCATCTTGCTGTCGCTGCCCAAGGCCCGCGCCAACCGCCCGTCAAGACCATCCAGCAGCGCCGCCAGCAGGATCAGCTGCACCGCCAGCACGTAATTGCCCTGCACCCCGAACCGGATCGCCGACAACCCCGCACAGATCGCCCCCACCGTCATGATGTTGGGGAGAAGCTGGATCAGAGCGAATTCATTCTTGGTCTTCTTGGGCAGATCGTCCATGGGGCGGAGGTCAGTCTATAAGGCTCGGTTAGGGATCCTTGGGGCGGCACAGGACTGCATAGCCCCCTGCCCGCCCCAGCCTGCACAATACAGGAGGGTTCCCCCTCCTATGCCCGATTGCGAGGGAGCGTGCAATGGGAGGGGTCGGAGAGCCGTTTCCACCATAGCCCGCCAAGGCAGGATGGCGGATGATCACTTTTTAAATATTACAATGATACTCATGTTATCTCTGGGGCGAGCTGAATCACGGTTGTTTTGTTAACCGTTCAACGGGACAAGAGACTGAATCTCATATACGACCCGAGGACTTGGTTCATGTATCGTCTGTTGGACTGTATCACCCAGGAGCATATTTATGGCCTGGTTGCCGTGGCTGCTTTTATTTGCGTCATCGGTTCGGTGCTCTCCACACATATGTCCACCCGTTTGACCCAGTGGACGGGCATGCGCCGCCTGGTTCAGCTGCCCCTTGCCGGTTTGATCACCGGGGCCACGATCTGGTCGACCCATTTTATCGCGATGCTATCCTATGACCCGGGCTATGCGCATGGGTATGAGCCGGTGTTGACTGGTGTATCGCTTCTGGTCGGCGTCATCGGTTCACTGGCTGCAAACACCGGGCTGGCCTATGCGCGCGGCCGGGTTGCGGCCTGTGCAGCGGGGGCGGTGTTCGGGCTGACCGTGACGGCGATGCATTACACTGGCATGAACGCCTATTTGCTCCCCGGAACGATTGTCTGGAGCCTTCCGCATCTGGTGGCCTCTGTCCTTCTGGGCGCGGGTTTTGGCGCACTCAGCTATGGTTTGATTGTCCAACGCCTGGGCGGGGTGGCCGGGCGGCTATGGCCAGCGGGGGCCATGGTCCTGGCGATCTGTCTTATGCATTTCACCGGGATGAGCGCCATCGAGATCCGGCTGGATTCCTCAATTGAGGTGCCGACCGAGACAATTTCGGATACCGCCATGGCCATGCTGATCTTCGGAGTGACAGGGATCATTCTGCTGATCGCCATCGCCTCTGCGAGTATTGAGGTCAATCTCGAAGGGGAATCCCGTTCCCAACTCACTCATGCGGCCCTGCATGATCCGCTGACCGGCATGCCCAACCGGATGTGGCTGACCCGCAAATTGGATGCCCTGCAGACGCAGCTGACTGAAAATGAGACCGCAAAGGCGGCGGTGCTGACGATCGACCTCAATCTGTTCAAGGAGGTGAATGATCTGCATGGCCATGCGATTGGAGATGCAGTGTTGCGCCGAGTTTCGCAGAGCTTGAATGAGCAAAAGAGTGAAGGCGAATACATCGCGCGGGTTGGCGGCGACGAATTTGTCGCCATCAAACTGGGGTTCCGCCGCATCGAAGAGGTGCAGAGCTTTGCAGAGCGTCTGCATGCCGCCATAGTAGAGCCCATCGACCTGGAGGAAGTCTCGTTGCGGGTCGGGGCGTCGATCGGGATTGCATCGACGCTGGAAGACGGGCGTGATCCGAACCAGTTGCTGCATAAATCGGATGTTGCGATGTATCGGGCCAAGTCAGAAGCAAACACGCCGATCTGCCAATTCGACGAGGAAATGGACCGCCGTAGCCGGGACAAGACACAGCTGGTGCATGACCTGCGTCTGGCACTGCAGAACAATGAATTCGAACTGGTGTATCAACTCCAGAACACATTGGAAACGCTGGCGCCGGTGGGGTTCGAAGTGCTCTTGCGCTGGAACCATCCGACGCGTGGTCGGGTGTCCCCGGATGAGTTCATCCCGGTGGCAGAAGAAACCGGCCTGGTGCGCGATATCGGCGCCTGGGTGCTGCGGGAGGCCTGCCGCGAGGCGGCGCAATGGGATCACCCCTACAGCATTGCCGTCAATGTGGCGCCGCAACAGCTGGTGCAGCCCTCGTTTGTCGAAGACGTGATGGACAACCTGTTTGAAACCGGTCTGGACCCGCAACGCCTGGAGTTGGAAATCACCGAGGCCAGCATCATCGACGATCAGGCGCATACGCTGAAGGTGATGCACAAGCTGAAAGAGCTGAGCATTCGCATCGCCATGGATGATTTCGGCACCGGGTATTCGTCGCTGTCGATGTTGCAGACCTTCCCCTTTGACAAGATCAAGATCGACCGCAGTTTCGTGCAAGACGTTCACAAGGACGCACAGCGCGCTGCCATCGTGCGCTCCACTCTGCTGCTTGGGGCCGCGCTGGACATTCCGGTTCTTGCCGAAGGGGTCGAGGTCGAAGACGAACTCAGCTTCCTGCGCGCAGAAAGCTGCACCTCGGTTCAGGGCTTTTACTTCGGTCAGCCGATGACCCGGGACGACATGCGCCGGATTGCCTGCAATGCGGCAGTGGACGGCGAGAAAAACGCCGCATAACCCCTGGACTGCGGCCTGCCTGCCCCAGCCTCCGTGATATGGTTATTTCCTTGGCAAGAAACTGTGTAGTCACCACAAAAATACCTGGCTGATCTGGAAACCACAAAACAACCTATGGCCGCAATGCACTCTTTACGTTCGCTCGATTATCCTAGTGACGGAAAGGAGACCAACCATGCAATTTCCAGCATCATATTTGATTAACGTAAAGTTCTTCGATGTAGAGGCTATGAAAGCCCAGCAACCACCGCCGTCGGACGCGTTGCTACAACTTAAAGAGAGGTACGAAGCAAGAGCCGAGGCGAAGACACCTGAGATATCCCAAGCGTCTCAAATCGCGGAAGGCTATGATCGGATGATCAAAATCGCCGAATCCCTGGGCGGGTCCATAGGCGGGGTTGACGTTGAGAAACTCAAGGCGGGTAAGGAGGTATCCGTCCAGGAGGCACGTTTTGCCGATGAAAACGGGTTCAACCTTCAGGTCAACTCGCGTTCAGTCTCGACCTACAAGTCAGTGCAGGCGGATGGCGCAAATCCGGTCAACTTTTCCAGCAAAGAGGAAGCTCTGCAGTACGCGAGCAGGACTTTGTCTGCGTTGCAGCGCTTTGCCGAGGCCATCAATACCTATGGCAATGGAGATCCAACCGTTGGCGGAGAGTACTCCGGTACGAACTTCGAGCCCGTTGAAGGGTATGATGAGTTCAATGCGCATATGAAGATGCAGGAAGCACGGACGCAAGATAACTTGGAAGCCAGCAGAATGCGTCTCGTCGTGGAATCCGAGATTCTCTCTGCAACATTCGGGATCGATGAGCCGATCTTTGAAATCAAAGATGGGCAGGTCGGGATCCGTTCATTTGACATGACCTACCGCGGCGAAACCATTGCACATTCTGCCGGTGGCAACATGGCCGAGTATAGTGAGAACGGCACCCTCAAAATGGACAAGAAAGTCTGAGGCGACCCCCCACGGCTCTGGACGGGGCTTGCCGCGATCGGAGGCCATCATTGTCTCAACCGGTGAAATACTCGCTCTGCCTGAGGGATGCACAGCCTGTGTACGGGGGGTGTCCGGATGTCACCCCCCGACTCTTGAGCCTTTCGGCCCCCGTTACCCGACCACGTTGAACTCCGGCCCGTAGGGGTAGCCGGTGATGTTCTCGTTGCCATCCTCGGTGATCACCAGGATGTCATGTTCGCGGTAGCCGCCCGCTCCGGGGTTGCCTTCCGCGATGGTCAGCATCGGCTCCATCGAAATGACCATTCCCGGCTCCAGCACCGTTTCGATATCCTCGCGCAGCTCCAGTCCCGCCTCGCGCCCGTAGTAATGGGACAGGACGCCAAAGGAGTGCCCGTAGCCAAAAGTGCGGTATTGCAGGAGATCGCGTTCTTCGAAGAAGGCGTTGATCTTGTGGGTGATCTCGGCGCAGCTGGCGCCGGGCTTTAGCAGCGAGATGCCGTATTCATGGGCGGCGACGTTGGCCTCCCAGACTTTCAGGCTGTCGGGATCGACCTCTCCGACGAACAGGGTCCGCTCCAGCGCGGTGTAATAGCCCGAGATCATCGGAAAGGTGTTCAGCGACAGGATATCGCCGCGCTGCAGCTTGCGCGCAGTCACCGGGTTATGGGCGCCATCAGTGTTGATGCCCGACTGGAACCAGACCCAGGTGTCGCGGTATTCGGCATCGGGAAAGCGTTTGGCGATCTCCAGCTCCATCGCATCGCGTCCCGCCATCGCCACGTCGATCTCCCGCACCCCTTCGCGGATCGCATCGCGGATGGCATAGCCGCCCACATCGGCCACGGCAGCACCGGCGCGGATCATCTCGATCTCGGCAGCGGATTTATGCATGCGCTGGCGCATGGTCGGCTCGTAAAGATCAATCATCTCAGCCGGTTGCAGGAAGGATTCGAGCTTGCCCTTTTGCAGCAGGGTCAGGTGATCGCTCTCGTAGCCCACCGTTGCGCAGGGGCCAGAAACCGACAGGATCGCACGCCAGAAATTGTCGCGCTGCCAGTCGGTATAGGTGATGTTAT
Organism: Pseudophaeobacter sp. A-200-2; assembly: GCF_041008815.1. Classification (NCBI taxonomy): domain Bacteria; kingdom Pseudomonadati; phylum Pseudomonadota; class Alphaproteobacteria; order Rhodobacterales; family Roseobacteraceae; genus Pseudophaeobacter; species Pseudophaeobacter sp. A-200-2. The sequence continues at coordinate 198,769 of NZ_JAXGFU010000010.1, forward strand.
CGCAGAAAGAGCGGCGCCAGGGCTGGCCCGCGTCGATGCCTGCGCTGATGGTGACGGCGGCATCGGCGGTCACCACAAGACCGTAGGGACGGCCAAAGGCGCAGTAGGTAAACCCCGAATAATAAGAGATATTATGCATCGACGTGAAGACGGCGGCGGTGGCGCCTGCCTGCTCCATGATCTTGCGCAGGCCCGCAATGCGCGCCTCATACTCGGCCACGGGGAATTGCAACGGCGCCCTTTCGCCATTGTGAAAACGGTACATGTCAGGACGTGCAGTCATGCTGGATCCTTCCTTTTCTTACAAGAAAGGTCCCGGCGTACAGGACAGATTTTGTGTCTAAGTAAGGGTCCCGTGAGAACTCCCTCACGCGGCGACGCCATCGCCCGGCCCTGATCCCAGACATGCTGCGGAATCGGGGCGCTGGCAAGTGTTTTCTGCGCCGCCCTGCCCGGGTCGTGCCTTGGTGCGGCGCAGATCGGCAGGGCTGCCTAATTGACGATCAGCGCCACCAAGTCGCTGTCGGGATCCGCCAACGGGTCGATGACATTGAAATGATGCTTGCCAAAGGCGATGACGTGATCCGTCGCCCAGGCATCGGTCAGCCATTGCGCCTGATCCAGAAAGGCCGGGCGTTCCTCGGCGCCGACCCAAACGGTGACCGGTACGTCATAGCGGTCCTGCATCTCCACCGGGCTTTCGGCCTTGGCGGCCTCGGCATCCATCTTGAATTGCTTGTTCATCGAGGTTCGCAACAGCGGCAGCAGATCCGACAGCGGCGAAATTGGGATCACTGTTTTCAGGCGTGCGCCTACATCCTCGGGCAGCAGCGCTCGGTCCAGCATGCGGGCGACCAGATGCCCCCCGGCAGAATGCCCGGCCAGGGCGATGGGGCCGTCCACTTCTTCGGCGATATGTACCACCGCCGAGGCCACCTGCCGAGTGATATCGGCAATGGAGACATCGGGGCACAGGTCGTAGGACGGCATTGCCACGGCCCAGCCATGCGCCAGCGGACCTACCGCCAGATGCGACCATGTGCTTTTGTCAAACCTCAGCCAGTAGCCGCCGTGCACGAAGATGAAGACACCCTTGGGCGTACCTTCGGGCAGGAAGAGGTCGAACTTGTTTCGATCGCCTGGACCGTATGGAATGTCGAGCTGGGCGCGCTCGTGCAGGCTGTTGCGGAAATCCTCGGCCGAGGCATCCCAGCGCGGCGGGTAATCATCGGCCCCCGCGATATAGGCTCCGTTGGCATAGGCGTCGTCCAGTTCCATGGCAGTCTCCCCGGTTTGTTGTTTTTGCCAAAGTGACGGGCTGCGCGGGACAATGTCAAACAGCTAACTGAAGCGGCGGCATCCGGCCCTTCTGCTTAGCCTATGCCCAGCGTCCGGCAGATTTATGATCAAATTCTGGACTCATCGAAGGTTCTGGACATATGAATGACCAGCTGATTTGCATGCCTGCAAATAATCCGGGGAGACACCAATGCTGACCAAGAACACCGAGCTGAAGTCCCTTTTGAAGGACCCGACCCTGCTGGAAACCCGCGCCTATGTGGGCGGCCAGTTTGTTGACGGAGACAAGGGCACCTTTGATGTCACCAACCCCGCGCGTGGCGATGTGGTTGCTGAAGTTGCCGATCTCAGCCGCGCGCAGGTTGCAGGTGCCATCGCCCAGGCCGAAACCGCACAGAAAGACTGGGCCAAATGGACCGGCAAGGAACGCGCAAATGTCTTGCGCAAGTGGTTTGACCTGATGATGGAAAACCAGGACGACTTGGGCATCATCCTAACCGCGGAAATGGGCAAACCCCTGGCCGAAGCCAAAGGCGAGATCGCCTATGGCGCCTCCTTCATCGAGTTCTTTGCTGAGGAGGCAAAGCGGATCTATGGCGAGACCATTCCCGGCCATCAGCGCGACAAGCGGATCACCGTTCTGAAACAGCCCATCGGGGTTGCCGCCTCGATCACGCCGTGGAACTTTCCCAACGCGATGATCACCCGCAAGGCCGGTCCGGCGCTGGCCGCAGGCTGCGCCTTTGTCGCCCGCCCGGCCGAGCTGACGCCCCTCTCGGCCACCGCGCTGGCGGTTCTAGCGGAACGCGCAGGCATTCCGGCGGGTGTGTTCAACGTGGTCACCACCTCGGACGCGCCAGAAACCGGGCTGGAATTCTGTGAGAACCCGGCAGTCCGCAAGCTGACCTTCACCGGCTCGACCCCGGTTGGCCGTCTGCTGCTGCGCCAAGCGGCGGATCAGGTGATGAAATGCTCGATGGAGCTGGGTGGCAATGCGCCCTTCATCGTCTTTGACGATGCCGATCTCGACGCTGCTGTCGAAGGCGCGATCATGTGCAAGTTCCGCAACAACGGCCAGACCTGCGTCTGCGCCAACCGGATCTACGTGCAGGCCGGTGTCTATGATGCCTTCGCCGCCAAGCTGAAAGAGGCGGTTGCCAAGATGAAGGTCGGTGACGGTCTTGAGGACGGTGTGCAGTTCGGCCCTCTGATCAACGACAAGGCCGTCGAAAAGGTAGAAGCCCATCTGGCAGACGCCACGGCCAAGGGCGCCGAGATCATTCTGGGCGGCAACCCGTCCGAGCTCGGCGGCTCCTTCTTCCAGCCGACCATCGTGACCGGCGCCACCACGGATATGCAGTTCTCGACCGAGGAAACATTCGGCCCGCTGGCGCCGCTGTTCAAATTCGAGGACGAGGACGAGGTCATCGCCATGGCCAATGACACCATCTTTGGCCTTGCATCCTATTTCTACGCCAAGGATCTGAGCCGGGTCTACAAGGTGGCCGAGGCGCTGGAATACGGCATCGTCGGCGTCAACACCGGGATCATCTCGACCGAAGTCGCGCCCTTTGGCGGCGTCAAACAGTCCGGTCTGGGCCGCGAAGGCAGCCATCACGGCATCGAGGATTATCTGGAAATGAAATACATCTGCATGTCGGTCTGATCCGGCACGCAAAGGATCAGAGCATCAGGATTGGGGTCCGTGACTGGCAAGGTCGCGGACCCTTTTTCGTATCTGCGCACGAAAAGCCTCGACCGCCCCTGCCTGCCCCGGAAGACGCGGCAGAACCGGTTGCGACATGGCGAAATAACTGATCGCCCCCAGAAGATCGCAAACCGCTGCCAATGCGGCCGCGGGCGGCGCGGCGCGCCAGGCCGGTGCATCCTGCACCATGGCCATCAGTTCCTGCAAAAACGGCCGCAGGAACCAGCGTTCGGCGGGCTGGCCTTCCTGTCGGTCATCCAGCAGCTCCCGCAGGATCAGGCGGCTGTCGGCAGGATTGAGCAGCCCCTCGTCCAGATAGGTTTCGAAAAACGTCTCAAGCCGCTGCTCCGGCGCGGCATCGGGGTTCTGCGCCTCCATCAGCATCAGCATCATGCGATCCGCTACCCCTTCCAGCACCCGCTCATACAGCGCGTCCTTACTGCCGAAATGGTGCAAGAGAGCCTGTTTGGTCAGCCTCAGTTCATCCGCGATATTGGCGATCGAGGCGCCGTGATAGCCCCGGTTTGCAAAAAGCTGCGTTGCAGCCAGGACGAATTCGTCCGGACGATTTGTGGATCGTGGCGCAGGGCGATCAGCCGGGCGAGAGGCAGGGGGCATGGCGGCTCCTTTCCAGCTTCTGATAGCAGAAAAGGACGGTCCCTACCATCCGGTCAGTTTCGACCGTGAGATGCGCCAAACGCAAAAGCCCCCGCGCCCGACATCCGGACACGGGGGAAGGAAGGCCGCCACGGGTAGGACGGCGACCTCGGGGAGTTTCAAAGCAGGCAGAACCCTGTGCGGGGAAGGATCAGTTGACCTTCTGCGCTTCCAGTTCGGCGCGCTGCGGTGTGGCAGAGCTGATCTCGATCCGGCGCGGTTTCAGGGCCTCGGGCACTTCGCGCTGCAGGTCGATATGCAGCATGCCATCCGCATGGCTGGCGCCGGTGACGCGCACATGGTCGGCCAGTGTAAAACGGCGCTCGAACGCGCGGGTGGCGATGCCGCGGTGCAGGAAGGTCCGGTCCTCATCCGCTTCGGCCTTGCGGGCCGACACGACCAGGGCGTGCTCCTTCACCTCGACGCTGAGGTCGGCTTCGGAGAAACCGGCGACCGCAATCGAAATTCGATAACTGTCGGCATCGGTCTTTTCAATATTGTAAGGGGGATAGCTGGGCTGGCTTACATCGTTGCTGAGAACCCGGTCCATCAGGTCCGCGATCTGGTCAAATCCCACGGTCGCACGGTGCAGCGGTGCAAAATCAAAGGTACGCATATGTGTCATCCTCATCATTGAGCGATATGTACATTGCCCTCCCACGTCTGGGGCAGGGCGTTCATTTCCATCGGGCCCCGCTTGGCGGCGACCCGACACAATCGAGATAAGGACTGCATCGCGGGTTTCAAGAGGTTGGCAGGGCGCGGAAATATGCCCCCGCCTGAGGCCTACTGGCGGATGAATTTGGCGCCGCTGGTACGGCGGCCATCGCCGACCTGAACCCGGCCCACACCGGGCGGCATGCGGCTGCCGATATGGGTGCCGGTCAGCTGCGCCTGCAACAGATCCAGCCCCTCGCCCAGCGCCGCGCCAAGCGACACCCGCTGGCCGTTCACCTCTGCCTTGGCCGAGACCACCGAGACGATGCGTGGTGTTTTCCCGTCAAAGGAAAACACCGGCGCTCCGGAGGAGCCGAAATCCACATCGCAGGACATCACAAGAACCCCCTGCTGCTGCGCAGTGACGGCGCAGACCTCCTGCAGCGAGGGCGCTTCGGAGCGATCATGCGCATAAGACACCACGCCAATCCGGCTCCCCCTGCGCGGGCGCCGGTCGGTTTCGAACGGGATAACGGTGGTGTTGCGGATGGGGCGCTGCAGCTGCAACAGCGCGATATCCTTGCGCACCCGCCCGGTCGATACCTCGCCATCATAGACATAGTCGGGGTGGATCACCGCCCGGCGCACCGAGCGATAGGCCGAGGCGCGGCCATTGCGCCAGCCGGCCAGAAACTCGATCGTCTCTGGGGCGATCCGCTGACCGGTCCGCCCATCAAACAGACAATGTGCTGCTGTCAGAACCAGATCCGGCGCGATCAGAGAACCTGTGCAGAAGCCTTCACCATTGACATCGAGACGGCCAACCGCCTCCCAGGCGCGGCCCGCATCCGTGGTGTCGAGCCGCTGAAGTCGGCTGTCACCAGCCGCCACAAGCGCGGGCAGCAGCGCCGCCAAAATCCCGAAAACCCAATGCCGCACGCATGTCTCCCTGCTCACCCTGCTTTCAGGATAGGTATCTGTTGGGGCGAAAATACGGCAAGGGCCGCGCTGATACAGCCCGGCCCCGCAAAAAATTTACCACTGTGGGATCAGCGCAGGATCGGCACCTGATCCTCGGCCGTGGCGGCATGCCCGTTCCCATCGGTCATCGCCGGCGGTTTCGGACCACCGGTGGCCCAGTCCAATAACTCAACCGTATGCACGATGGGCAGCTTGGTGCCTGACCCAATCTGCATCATGCAGCCGATATTGCCAGCGGCGATCAGGTCGGGGTTCTTCGCCTCCAGCGTTTTCACCTTCCGCTCTTTCAACTGCCCCGAGATCTCGGGCTGCATCAGGTTGTAGGTCCCGGCCGACCCGCAGCACAGATGACTGTCGGCAGGCTCCACAACCTTGAAACCGGCGCGTTTCAGCAGCGTCTTGGGATGCGTCTTGATCTGCTGGCCGTGCTGCAGTGAGCAGGCCGCGTGATAGGCAACGGTCAGCCCCTTGTCGCCACTTTCGGGCAGGTCGAGTTGCATCAGCAGCTCGGAAATATCCATCGCCCGTTCCGATACCCGCGCCGCATCCGCTGCCAGGGGATCGTTGCGGAACATATGCCCGTAATCCTTCACCGTAGTGCCGCAGCCCGAGGTGTTGATGACGATGGCATCCAGCCCTTCGCCGTCAATCTCATCGCACCAGGCGCGGATATTCTTGGCAGCCGTCGCGTGACTCTCATCCTCGCGGCCCATGTGGTGGGTCAGCGCCCCGCAGCAGCCCGCACCCTTGGCCACCACCACCTCGCAGCCCAGCCGGGTCAGCAGGCGAATGGTGGCATCATTGATATCGGTGTTGAGCGCTTTTTGCGCGCAGCCCGTCATCAGCGCCACGCGCTTCTTGCGCGGCTCTGCGGGGGTGAAGCTTTGCGGATCATCGTTACGGCTGACCGGCGGGATATCCTTGGGCGCCATGTCCAGCATCGCCCGAAGCCGCGCATCGGGCACCAGCCCTTTGAAGGGACGCGCCAGTTTCGCGCCAAACAGCGCCAGGCGGAATCGGCCCGGATAGGGCAGAATCTGCGCCAGAACCCAGCGCAGCGCCCGGTCGGCAAAGGGGCGTTTGTAATTCTTGTCGATATAAGCGCGCGCGTGGTCAATCAGGTGCATGTAATGCACGCCCGACGGGCAGGTGGTCATGCAAGCCAGGCAGGAAAGGCAGCGATCGATGTGTTTGACCGTCTTTTCATCCGGCACGCGGTTGTTTTCCAGCATGTCCTTGATCAGGTAGATCCGCCCGCGCGGGCTGTCGAGCTCATCCCCCAGAACCTGATAGGTCGGACAGGTCGCGGTGCAAAATCCGCAATGCACGCAGGAACGCAGGATCTCGTTCGAGCGCTGAATGCCGGGATCCTTCAGCTGGTCTTCGGTAAATTCAGTCTGCATGTCTTATCCCATCAGGCCAAGGTTCAGGATCCCGCGGGGGTCGAACTGATCGCGCAGCCCCTTGGACAGGGCCGCAAGAGGCGCCGGTTGCGGTTCGAACCGGCCAAGGCGCGCAGCGGTTTCGGCACTGGCGCGAACCAAGGTGGCATGGCCTGGAACCGGCTCCATTCCGGTGCCAGCGCCCGACATCTTTTTGCGCAGGTCGCTACCTTCGGGCATCAGCGCCCAGATCAGCCCGCCACCCCAGTCGAGTTGCAAAGCCGTCGCGCCAAGGCGCGGCGCCAACTCCACTGCATCGGACGGTTTCACGCTGATCCGCCAGACGTCACCGTCATGGCCGTGGAACGCCGCCACATCGCGGATGCCCTGCCACAGATCCTCACCTGCTTCGGCGCGGTGGGCAATGCCGTGCTCAGCCAGCCGCTTCACCAGCGCGTCACAGCGGTAGCCCACCGATTCTTCGAAGCCTTCGACGCGGATATGGGCGGTCATCGTGTCGGGATCATATGCGGCCCCGGTCACATCAAAGGGCGAGCCAAGCGCCGCGGACATCGCCCGCACCGCGCCCGGCAGATCCAGACCGCCAACCGAAACGGTGGCCATCTGCGCCGCACGCGGCAGCACCTTGAAGGACACCTCGCTCAGCACTCCCAGCGTCCCTTGCGCGCCGGACATCAGTTTCACCAGATCATAGCCGGTGACGTTCTTCATCACCCGGCCGCCGTTCTTGACGATCTGGCCGGTGCCATCGACAAAACGTACGCCCAGCAGGAAATCCCGCGCCGCGCCCGACTGAATGCGGCGCGGGCCAGAGATATTGGCGGCAAAGAGCGAACCGATGGTCGGCGTGCCGTCGGTGCCCAGAAGGGCGCGGTAGTCCGCCGGTTCAAAGGCAAGGCGCTGGTTCTCTGCGGCCAACAATTCCTTGATCTCGGCCACCGGGGTTCCGGCCTTGGCCACTAGGGTCAGCGCGCCGGGTTCATAAAGCTCAACCCCGCTGAGGGCAGAAAGGCTCAGGGTCTCCCCTTCCACCGCCATGCCACGGGTGCCGCCGCCCTGGATGTTGAGGGGGCCCTTGGCCGCAGCGATCATCCCGGCCAGTTCGGCCTCGCTTTCGGGTCGCATCATGGTCTTTTCCAAACGTTCTGGAGAATCATTGAAGGCAGGGTTCATTCCGCCGCCAGCGCCGGAGTGCGGCGGCTTTCGGTTACCGACAGCGGGAAGACCTTGGCCGGGTTCAGCAGCCACTGCGGATCGAAGACATCCTTGACCTTCAGCTGGGCCTCCAGATCATCGCCCGAGTACTGGTGCAGCATCAGATCGCGTTTTTCGATCCCGACGCCATGTTCGCCGGTCAGGCAGCCGCCGACTTCGACGCAGAGTTTAAGTACCTCGGCGCCGAATTCCTCGCAGAGTTCAAGGTCTCCGGGTTTATTGGCGTCGAACAGGATCAGCGGATGCATGTTGCCATCGCCGGCGTGAAACACATTGGCCACCGCCAGCCCGAACTCCTGGCTCATCTCGCCGATGCGGCGCAGCACGTAGGGCAGCGAGGACACCGGAATGGTTCCATCAAGGCACATGTAGTCGTTGATCTGCCCCATGGCGCCAAAGGCGGATTTGCGGCCCAGCCAGATCCGCGCGGCTTCATCCGCATCGGTGGCCTCGCGCAGTTCGACCGGATTGTGGGACTGGGCGATATCCTTGATCACCTTCAGCTGCGCGTCGATCTCGGCATCGCTGCCCTCGACCTCGATGATCAGCAGCGCCTCGCACATCGGGTAGCCCGCCTTGGCAAAGGCCTCGCAGGCTTCGATACAGGGACGGTCCATGAATTCGATGGCGACGGGCAGCACGCCCGCCTTGATGATGTCGCTGACGCAGGCGCCTGCCACTTCGTTGCTGTCATAGCCGATCAGCACGGGGCGCGCGCCTTCGGGCTTGTGCAGGATCCGCAGGGTGGCCTCGGTCACGACGCCAAGCTGCCCCTCGCTGCCGCAGATGACACCAAGCAGATCCAAGCCGCCCGCATCCAAATGGGCGCCGCCGATTTCGACCACAGTGCCATCCATCATCACCATGGTAACGCCCATCAGGTTGTTGGTTGTCACGCCATACTTCAGGCAGTGCGCCCCGCCCGAGTTCATCGCGATATTGCCGGCAATGGCGCAGGCCAGCTGGCTCGACGGGTCGGGCGCGTAGAAGAAATCCTCCTCCTCCACCGCGCCGGATACGGAGAGGTTGGTACGCCCGGTCTGCACCCGGATGATGCGGTTCTCGTAATCGGTCTCCAGCACGTCATTCATCCGTGCAACGCCCAGGATCACGCAATCCGCGGTTGGCAGGGCGCCCCCGGCAAGCGAGGTGCCCGACCCGCGCGGCACTACAGGCACGCCCTCTTCGTGGCAGATACGCAAGACCTCGGACACTTCAGCCGTGCTGCGCGGCAGCACCGCCAGCAGCGGCGGACATTTGTAAGCCGTCAGCGCATCACATTCATAGGCACGGGTCTCCGCCTCCTCCGTGATCAGGGCGTCTGCGGGCAAAACCTTTGCCAGACGCGCAGCCAGGTGGGCTTTGCGCGACAAGACTTTGGGATCCGGGGCTGGCATTTCCATGGCGGGCACTCCTCTTTGGTAAACTTATATTACCAATTCATGCCATCTGGCAAGGGACCAGTTGCTGGGCTAGGGTGGCGGCATGATCTGGATTGACCGTATCGCCCTGTTTTCGACCTTGGATTTTGCCGCGCTAACGCTGATTGTCGCGGGCTGGATCTGGATCGGCTGGCGGATCGAGAACCCGGCGGCTGGCAAGCCTTCGGTGTCCTACCTGATGGCGGATTTCCGGCGCGACTGGATGGTGCAGATGGTGACGCGCCAGCCCCGCATGTTCGACGCGCAGCTTATCAGCGGCCTGCGGCAAGGCACGACGTTCTTTGCCTCGGCCTCGATGATCGCAATGGGCGGAGGACTGGCCCTGATTGGCAATACCGAACAGCTGGCTGGCGTTGCCGAAGATCTGATTCAGGACAGCGCGCCCGCCTTTGTCTGGGAGGTGAAGATCCTGACGGTTCTGCTGTTTCTGGCCAATGCCTTTTTGAAATATGTCTGGGCGCACCGGTTGTTCGGCTATTGTTCGGTACTGATGGCGGCGGTGCCCAATGATCCCGCTGAGCCACTGGCCCTGCCCCGCGCAGCGCAGGCGGCGGATCTGTCGATCACCGCCGCGCGCAGTTTCAACCGGGGTATGCGCTGCACCTATTTCGCGCTGGCCTCGGCTGCGTGGCTGGCGGGGGCGATCCCGCTGATCCTGGCCACGCTGATCACTTTGGCGGTGCTTTACCGGCGCGAATTCGCATCGCAGTCCCGCAGCGTGCTGTTGCGCATCCCACCCGAGACGCCGGGACAGGATGCTGGCATCACATCTTCGTGATTCCGCACATCACCGCGACCGGACTATGATGCACTTCATGAAACCTGCTCTGATCACCCTGCTTTGCGCGCTGAGCGCGGCCTCCCCCGCCCTCGCCGAGGCGCCCCGAATCGAAGGTGCAACCGCCCACCAGAACGGCAGCAGCTGGACGATCAGCGTGACGCTGTCCCATGCCGATACGGGATGGGAGCACTATGCCGATGGCTGGCGTGTGCTGGATGAGAATGGCCGCGAACTGGGTCTGCGGGTGTTGGCGCATCCGCATGTGAACGAACAGCCCTTCACCCGCAGCCTGAGCGGCATCGCAATCCCGGAAGGAACCCGCCACGTCACCCTTCAGGCGCGCTGCATCGTGGATGGCTGGAGTGACGAAAGCTTTCGCCTGACCCTGCCCTGACCAGCCCGATCAGGTTCTGTGGTAAGGACTGCCGGACAGGATGGTTGCGGCGCGGTAGATCTGCTCGGCAAGCATCACCCTGACCAGCATATGCGGCCAGACCATCTTGCCAAATGAGATCGAAAAATCCGCCTCTGCGCGCAGGCTGGGATCGATGCCATCGGCGCCGCCAATGATCAGCGCCAGATCCTGCCGCCCACTGTCGCGCCAGTCTGCCATCTTGCCCGCAAAATCGGGCGAGGACAGCAGCTTGCCCCGTTCATCCAGGGTGCAGATCAGCGCGCCCTTGGGCAAAGCCTTGCGCAGCAGATCTGCCTCGGCAGACATGCCAAGGTTCTTCTTGTCCTCGACCTCGACCACCCGCGCAGGGCCAAGACCAAGGGCGCGGCCGGTGCGGTCGAACCGTGTCAGATAGTCGTCGATCAGGGATTTTTCCGGGCCGGAGCGGAGCCGCCCGACCGCACAGATATGTACACGCATAAGAGGGATCCCGCCCGCCTGTCGATCTCAGCCAAGGAAATCACAGGCAGGTCTTTCGGGGCGCCGCCGACCCTGGTGGTCGTGGGCAGCCGCCCCCGTTTCCAAAATCAGCTGCTGGTCGCGCCCGCGCCGGGCACCCACATCTTTTCCAGCTGATAGAACTCGCGCACTTCGGGGCGGAAGATATGGACGATCACGTCGCCGGTATCGATCAGCACCCAGTCGCCGGCGTCCTTGCCCTCGACCTTGCTGATGATGCCGTAGTCCTGCTTCAGCCGGTCGGTCAGCTTTTCGGCCATGGCCGCAACCTGACGGGTTGAGCGACCGGAAGCGATGACCATGAAGTCGCCAATGGCCGTTTTGCCGCGCAGATCGATCTGCACAACATCTTCGGCCTTGTCATCATCCAGAGAGGTCAGGATCCGCTCCAGCAGCACCTCGCTGGTGGGTCGAGTCTTGGCAGGCATAGGGGCTGCCTCATTAACAGCGGCAACTGCCGCTTGGGGTTCGGGTGACAGGACAGTGTCCTCCTTGCTGCGCGCCGAAACACCCCCGGCGCCGGGGCTGTGTTAAATGTAGCAAGACAGGGGCCTTTTTTCAATGAAGCTTCGCTGCATTGCCGCGATGGCATATGCGCACTCTTTTTCAACCCTTTGGCGCCTCTGGCGCGGGCTCTTCTACCGGCTCTGAGATTTCCAGCGGAGTATTCAGAACCCGAACTTCGCGCTGCGGGAAGGGAATCGATATGCCTTCGGCCTGAAAAGCGTCCCAGAGGGCAAGAAACACATTGCCCCGGATATTGGTCAGCCCCGCCGTCGGATCGCTGATCCAGAACCGCAGCACATAATCGACGCTGCTGTCGCCAAAGCCGATGATGTGACAGACCGGCGCCTTGCCGGGGGTGGACAGCACCCGATTCACCGAGCGCGCAGCGGCAATGGCCACCCGGCGCACCTGATGCGGATCATCGCCATAGCCGGTACCGAAATTGATATCGAGCCGCACGTAGCGGTCGGAATGGGACCAGTTCACCACCTGCGAGGTGATCAGATCCTCGTTCGGGATCAGGTATTCGCGCCCGTCCCGCGTCACCACCGAGACATAGCGCGCGCCTAGCGCATTGATCCAACCGAAGGTCTCCCCGAGCGAGATCACATCCCCCGGCTTGATCGACCGATCCATCAGGATGATGATGCCCGACACAAGATTGGAAACCACCTTCTGCAGACCGAAACCGATGCCAACACCAACCGCACCGGAAAGCACCGCAAGCCCGGTGAGGTCGAAGCCGATGGCGCGGATGCTGATAATGATTGCCAGCCCATAGAGGGCCAGCTGGATGGCCTTGCCGATCAGCACCTGCATCGAAGGAGAGATATCGCTGTTGCCCTTCAGCCCCTTGCCCGCCGCGTTAGAGCCGAAACGTGCCAGCGTCAGCAGCACCGCCGCCAGCATCAGCGCCTTCAGAACCGCGAGCATCGACAGGTGCATGGCGCCAAATGTGATCGCAACGCTGTCCAGAAACTCTGCCACGTCATCGACAAGGTTCAGCGCCACCAGCGTCGCGTAGATCCACAGGGACCATGTGAACAGCCGCCGCAGCGTGTGATTGCGCACCAGCCGAGCGATGATCCCGATCACCAGCCAGGCCGTGGCCAAGGTCGCCGCGATCCCGATCAGGTAGCTGCGCGACGGCCAGGTCACATTCTGCATCAGCAGGTAAGCCGCCCAGGACAAGACGATGAAGTAAATCAGCGTCAGCCGCCGGATCATGTGAATCAGCGCCCGCAGCCGCCACTTTGGCCAGCCGGTGCGGCGATGCCCCCAATTGTCCCACTGTGTTTTGGTCAAAAGACGTAGCAGATAAGCCAGAATCACCAGCCCGCCAACGATCAGCATCTGATACTGTCGCCAGCCCGGGGTCAGGAACTGCTCCGACAGCATCCAGACTTTGTTCCACAGCGACACCAGAAATTCGATCAATGTCTCGGGCAACTGCTCTTGATTCATGGGGACCTCCACCGCCCAGCATGGCGTCGGCCGTAATGAGGTTGCAAGGAAAACCGCGCAGCCGGGATTGGGCGGCGCCCTTTCGAACCGCACTGCTCGAACCTTGATTGTCAGGCGGGGCGGATGTATCTGACAGGCATGACCTTCGTATTGGCCCAGAAAATCGAACTGCAAGACCGCGCACGCCTGCGCGAACGGTTCTATGGCGCCGCCCGCACGGTCCTGGCGCGCCTATAAGGCTGCAGCCCAGCCCAAAGCCAGCTATTCCAATACAGAACGGGAGAGGACCCATGTCCCCCAAAACACTCTATGACAAAATCTGGGATGCGCATCTTGCGCATGAAGCAGAGGATGGCACCTGCCTGCTTTATATCGACCGCCACCTGGTTCACGAAGTAACCAGCCCGCAGGCCTTTGAGGGGTTGCGCATGGCGGGCCGCACCGTGCATTCCCCGGATAAAACCATCGCCGTGCCGGACCACAACGTGCCCACCACGGCAGGCCGCGAGGATCCGGCGCAGATGACCGAGGAAAGCCGCATCCAAGTTGCGGCGCTCGACAAGAACGCCAAGGAATTTGGCGTGCACTATTACCCGGTCAGCGACATCCGCCAGGGCATCGTGCACATCGTCGGCCCCGAACAGGGCTGGACCCTGCCCGGCATGACCGTGGTTTGCGGTGACAGCCACACAGCGACCCACGGCGCATTCGGCGCGCTGGCGCATGGTATCGGCACCTCCGAGGTCGAACACGTTCTGGCCACCCAGACGCTGATCCAGAAGAAATCCAAGAACATGAAGGTGGAGATCACCGGCAAGCTGAAACCGGGCGTCACCGCCAAGGACATCACCCTTGCGGTGATCGGCGAGACCGGCACCGCCGGCGGCACCGGTTATGTCATCGAGTATTGCGGCGAAGCGATCCGCGATCTGTCGATGGAAGGTCGCATGACCGTCTGCAACATGGCCATCGAAGGCGGCGCCCGCGCTGGCCTGATCGCGCCGGATGAAACCACCTTTGAATACGTCAAAGGCCGCCCGCACGCCCCGAAAGGCGCCCAGTGGGAAGCCGCGATGGACTGGTGGAAGACGCTCTACACCGACGAAGGCGCGCATTTCGACAAGGTCGTGACGCTCAAAGGCGAAGACATCCAGCCCGTCGTGACCTGGGGCACCTCGCCCGAGGACGTGCTGCCGATCACCGGCGTCGTGCCCGCCCCCGAAGAGTTCGAAGGCGGCAAGGTCGAAGCGGCCCGCCGCTCGATCGAGTATATGGGCCTCACCCCCGGTCAGAAACTGACCGACATCGAGATCGACACCGTCTTTATCGGCTCCTGCACCAATGGCCGGATCGAGGATCTGCGCGCCGTGGCCGAAGTGGTCAAAGGCAAGAAGATCAAGGACGGCATGCGCGCCATGATCGTGCCCGGCTCGGGTCTGGTCCGCGCTCAGGCCGAAGAAGAAGGCCTGGCAGACATCTTCAAGGAGGCCGGTTTCGAGTGGCGCCTTGCGGGCTGCTCCATGTGCCTGGCGATGAACCCCGACCAGCTGTCCGAGGGTGAGCGCTGCGCCGCCACCTCGAACCGCAACTTCGAGGGGCGTCAGGGCTACAAGGGCCGCACCCATCTGGTCAGCCCGGCCATGGCCGCCGCCGCTGCCATCACCGGTCATCTGACCGATGTCCGTGATTTGATGTAAGGAGCCAGCACGATGGAAAAGTTTGAAAAGCTCACCGGTATCGCCGCGCCCATGCCGCTGGTCAACATCGACACCGACATGATCATCCCCAAGGTGTTCCTGAAATCGATCCAGCGGACCGGGTTCGGCAAGAACCTGTTCGACGAGATGCGCTATAACCGCGACGGCAGCGAAATCCCCGATTTCGTGCTGAACAAGCCGCAATACCGCAACGCCGAGATCCTGGTTGCGGGCGATAACTTCGGCTGCGGCTCCTCCCGCGAACACGCGCCCTGGGCGATTGCGGATTTCGGCATCAAATGTGTGATCTCCACCTCCTTTGCCGACATCTTCTTCAACAACTGCTTCAAGAACGGCATCCTGCCGATCGTTCTGCCGCAGGAACAGGTCGATATCCTGATGAAGGACGCGGAAAAGGGCGCCAATGCCCGCATGACCGTGGATCTGGAAGCGCAGGAAATCACCACTTCGGACGGCGAAGTGATCAAGTTCGACGTCGATGCCTTCAAGAAGCACTGCCTTCTGAACGGTCTCGACGATATCGGGCTGACCATGGAGAAAGCCGGAGCGATCGAGGCCTTCGAAAACAAGATGGCCCAGGAACGCCCCTGGGTCTGATCCCTTCCGGCATTGCCATTCTGACACATTTGAAAGCCGCCCGTTCCGGGCGGCTTTCTTTGTTCCTGCACAGCCCCATTTGCGGCACCGCGCCACAATTGAGACATATTCCCTAAGATTCTCGCGGCCCGCGCAATCGCAGGCTGACCCCGTCATGACGGCTTGCGGTTGCCCCAACCGCTTCCCCTAAATCTGGTATATCGGCCTACAAGGTGCTGAAACAGAAGGCATCTATTGATGTATTCCGGCACCAGTTCCAGCCCGAACACCCGCCCGGGTGGTGGATTCTCTTTCAGCACCCTTGAGTGGTTTCCTGCCAGCGTGCAGAAATAGGGCAGAATTGAGGCAGACTCCTGGACGCAGATCCGGGGCACAAGTTGGAACAAAGGCACGGCAAAGCACCGGCCAGTCCAGGTTGAAGGGAACAGATCGTAGTGTTTGCACGCATCATAGGCGCGGCAACCCGCGGCGTATTGGTGGCATTGTTGATCGCGATGCCGTCCTTGCTGCTGCCGGTATCGGCCACCGAATCCCCCGAGATTATCGTCTTCATGGCGCTTCTGGGGGGCACCCTTACCTTTGCCGAATATTTCTCCAGCTTTCCCAGCTTTGTCGAATTCCGTCAGGCACCGCCGCTGAACCGGATGCGGTTCCTGTCTCTTTTTGCCATGGTCGGGTTGCTCAGCCTGCTCGCCCGCCATCCGCTGGACCCGACCGGTCTGACCGCATTGGTGCATGAAGTGGCCGCGCGACTGGGCGCCGGGATGGATTTCGCCTACTCCCCGGTGCAGTTGACCACCCTGATGATGCCCGCCGATGTGCCCGACGCAACGGTTCTGGCGGTTCGCTCGGCAGCCGGGATCAGCTATCTGGTGGCGGCGCTCAGCATCATAACCTTTGCGCTGGCGGTCCGCATCGGGAACTGGCCGCTGGGCAACGGCGCCTTCAACGTCTGGGTTAACTTGCCGCTGTTCGATCCCACCACGGGCGGCGATGTGGTGATCCGTCTGCAACGGGACGGACGCGTCAACATGGTGATCGGCGCGCTGCTGCCGTTTGCCATTCCGGCGGCCATCAAACTGGCCTCGGGAATCATTGACCCCGCGGTGTTTGCCGCACCGCAGACTCTGGTCTGGACGGTCAGCGCCTGGGCCTTTGTCCCAGCCTCGATGATCATGCGCGGGCTGGCGCTGATGCGGGTGGCCGAGTTGATCGCCCAGCGCCGCCGCGCCGCCTATGCCGATCCCGAGACTCTGCAAACCGCATGAGACGCCGCGCCGGTCTTGTTCTGTCCGGTGCCTTCCTTTTGCTGTCTCTGTTCCTGCCCGCACAGGCTGATACGGTGCGGATCGCGACCTTCAATACCGAACTGTTCCGCAAGGGTCCCGGCCTGCTGCTACGCGATATCGAGCGCGGAGAGGACCCGCAGATCGCCGCCGTGATCGACGTCATCCTGGCGGCAAAGCCTGATGTTCTGACCTTGCAGGGTATTGACTGGGATTATCATAACCGGACCCTTCGGGCGCTGGAGCGCCATCTGGCGCTCGCCGGGCATCCTTTCCCCTATCTGTTTGCCGCCGCGCCGAATGCTGGCCTTCCCACGGGTCTGGATCTGGATGGTGATGGACGTCTGGGTGGCCCGGGGGATTCCCAGGGCTATGGCGATTTCACCGGCCGCGGCGGAATCGCCGTCCTGTCCCGTATCCCCATCGACACGGCTGAGGTTCTCGACCTTTCGCCGATACTGTGGCGCGACCTGCCCGGTGCGTTGCTGCCACAAAACGCGGACGGCACCCCCTTCCCGTCGGCCACGGCGCAGGCGGTGCAGCGGCTATCCTCCACCGTCCATTGGGTGGTTCCACTACGCCTGCCCGGTGGAGCGCGGCTGGATTTGCTGACCTTTCAGGCGGGACCACCGGTGTTTGATGGACCGGAAGACCGCAATGGCCGCCGCAACCATGACGAAATCCGCCTGTGGCAACTGTTGCTGGATGGCCGCCTGCCCGAACCGTTCCAGCCTGCGGATCTGCGCCAGTTCGTGATCGCTGGCGGCGCCAATCTGGACCCCGGCAAAGGCGCGGGCATCAAAGCCGCAATCCGCCAGCTATTGGACGATCCCAGACTTCAGGACCCCCGCCCCACCAGTGCCGAGGCGGGCCTCAACACGGTGGAGTGGGATAGCGCCGGGCAGATGCGGGTCGACTATATCCTCCCCTCGGTCAATCTGCCGGTGGCAGATGCAGGGGTGCTCTGGTCCCTCCCGGGCACGGACAGCGCCTCCCGCGCCAGCCGTCACCGGCTGGTCTGGGTTGATATTGAACTGCCAAGACCGGATCCTTCAGGCTCCGACTAAGCGGCGGGAACGAAGATCCTGATCAAGCCTCTTTTTCACATAGGCGGCAGGCAGCGCTCGCGATATCGCCTCGGCCAGTGGCGTTTCCTGAAAATCTGGGAGGAGGTTCCGCAACACGCTGCCGTCCAGCCGGTGCGCCGTATTCCAGAGGTAGCGCATCTCCAGCAGGCAGCGCCCCATCGGCCAGACCGGTGCCGCCAGCCTTAATGGCCACCACGACATGCCTTTCAGCGCGACCGGTTTGTTCAGGCTCTCATTCACTGCCGCAAACAGCTCTCGCCCCGTGAGGGTGTAGCCCGGAAACGGCACATCCAGATAGACCGGCAATTCATCCCCGCGCGCAGCCAGTGCAACGGCAGCCCGCGCCAGATCCGGCAGAAAGGCCCAGGCATGCTGCAGATCCGGGTTACCAGGATAGACGAACCGGCCCTTGGCCAGTTTCGCCGTCATCACCGCGTCAAACCAATTGCCCGACTGTTCGGTATCCAGAAAATCACCTGCTCTCAGAACGATGGTCCGCACGCCAGAAGTCCGGTAGGCGTTCTCCATCGCGATGCGGATGCGGCCCAAGGGATTTTCGGCCCGATGGGGCGAGCGTTCGGACCAGGGCGACGATGTGCTGGCACCAAAGACATAGACATTGCCCGGCACAATCACCGTGGCGCCGCTGGCCTTGGCCGCCGCGATGATCTTTGCGTGCAGATCCGGTACCTGCGCCGCCCAGTCGGGATAGGCCGGGTTCCAGGCCGCAACGATCACATCCTTGCCCTGCGCCGACTGCATCAGATTGTCCCGTTTGCGGTCAAAGCGGGTGACCTCGGCCGCCGCCTGTTCAAAGGCATGGGCGCAAGCACGGCCGAACCGGCCAGAGGCGCCGAGAATGAGAACCTTCCGTGTCATGTTCTGTTCCTTCCATCGTGGACAGGCTCAATGTATCCATTCACCAAAATATACCAATTGCATAAATTTTCAGATCTGCCATTCAATATTGAATGGACAAAACGACACTCAGCGACTGGTCCCTGATCCAGAGCTTCCTTGCCGTGGCCGAAACCGGCTCGCTCTCGGCGGCGGCCGCGCAGCTGGGGCGCAGCCAGCCCACCATGGGCCGCCATATTCAGACCCTCGAAGAGCAGCTTGGGCAGCGGCTGTTCAACCGCCATCCGCGCGGCCTACACCTAAGCCCGGAAGGCGAAGCATTGCTGCCGATGGCGCAGGACATTCACGCCCGCATGCACGCGATCGGCCTGACCGCGGCGGGCCAATCGCAGGATCTGAAGGGCACCGTGCGCATCACCGCCAGCATCTTTGCCTCACATTACATCTTGCCGCAGATCCTTGCTGATATCCGCGCTGCGCTGCCGCAGATCGAACTGGAACTGGTGCCCAGCGATGCCTCGGAAAACCTGGTGTTTCGCGCTGCCGATATCGCCGTGCGCATGTACCGCCCGACCCAGCTTGATATTGTGACCCGCCACATCACGGACCTGCCGCTCGGGGCCTTTGCCGCCAAACGGTATCTGGACCGCCGCGGACGGCCAACAGATCTGGAAAGCCTCTGGGCCCATGATCTGATCGGCTATGACGACGACGATCTGATCCTGCGCACCATGCGGGCAATGGACATCCACGCGGACAGGCATCACTTTGCCGTCCGCTGTGACAACCAATCCGCCTACTGGCAGCTCTTGCGGGCGGGCTGCGGGATCGGGTTTTCGCAATGCGGTGTCGCCCATCTGGACCCCGAGGTGGAAGAGCTGGATCTGGACATTCACATACCTCCCCTGCCGGTCTGGCTGGCGGCCCATTCCAGCATGCGGCAGACCCCACGGATCAGGCGGGTCTGGGATATGCTGGCCACCGGGCTGGAAAAGGCTGCAAAGCGGCCTCCGGCCCCTTAAATTCAAGGCCGCGTTATTGACCCTGCCCGCGGTGCAGAGTACCCCAATTCCAGCTATTTCAAGGAGGAAGCGCATGTCCAACCCATCGATTCTGATTCTGCCCGGAGACGGCATCGGCCCCGAGGTCATGGGCGAGGTCCGCAAGGTCATCGGCTGGTACGGTGACAAGCGCGACATTCAGTTCGATGTGAGCGAGGATCTGGTCGGCGGTGCCGCCTATGACAAGCACGGCACCCCGCTGCATGACGACACCATGGCCAAGGCACAGGAAGTCGACGCCGTCCTGCTGGGCGCCGTGGGTGGCCCGAAATACGACGTGCTGGACTTCTCGGTGAAACCGGAACGCGGCCTGTTGCGCCTGCGCAAGGAGATGGACCTTTACGCCAACCTGCGCCCTGCGCAGTGCTTTGACGCGCTGGCGGATTTCTCGTCCCTGAAAAAGGACGTCGTCGCGGGTCTCGACATCATGATCGTGCGCGAACTGACCTCTGGCATCTACTTTGGTGAACCGCGCGGCATCATCGAGGAAGGCAACGAGCGCGTCGGTATCAACACCCAGCGCTACACCGAGAGCGAGATCGACCGCGTTGCACGCTCCGCCTTCGAACTGGCGATGAAACGCGACAAGAAGCTCTGCTCGATGGAAAAGGCCAACGTCATGGAATCCGGTATTCTGTGGCGCGAAGTCGTGACCGAGGTCGGCAAGGAATACCCCGAGGTCGAGCTCAGCCACATGTACGCCGACGCCGGCGCCATGCAGCTGTGCCGCTGGCCCAAGCAGTTCGACGTGATCGTTACCGACAACCTGTTCGGCGACCTGCTGTCCGACGCCGCAGCGATGCTGACCGGCTCGCTGGGCATGCTGCCATCGGCCAGTCTTGGCAAACCGATGGCCAACGGTCGCCCCAAGGCGCTCTATGAGCCGGTGCACGGCTCTGCCCCCGACATCGCCGGTCAGGGCAAGGCGAACCCGATTGCCTGTATCCTCAGCTTTGCCATGGCGCTGCGCTATTCCTTCGACATGGGCGAAGAGGCTGACCGGCTCGAAGCCGCTGTCGAAAAGGTTCTGGCCGATGGTGTCCGCACCGCAGACCTTCTGGGCGAAGAAGGCGTCACGCCGGTCTCGACCAGCGAAATGGGCGACGCCATCGTCGCAGCTCTCGACGCCAGCCTCTAAGGCGCGTCGCTGTTTTCGGCTGCGGCGGGATCTTTCGCCGCAGCCAGCGCCCCGCGCGCAACCCCGCCGTAATACGCGATCCGTTCGGCATGATGCAGGCAGCGCTGCATCCAGCGCATCGCATCGGTATGGGAAAACACATCCGACAGACTGTAGATACCAGCGTGTTCTCCCAGCAGCAGCGCGCGCCGGTGGCGTTTGGTGCGCCGCTCGATCAGGTCATACAGCCGCCCCAGGCGGGCCACCGTCTTCTCCTCCTCTGCGCGCCCTTCAGCAAGCTGCGCCAAGGCAAGCCCCATGGCCTGCGCCGGACGTCGCAGCATCGGATCCTCTGACAGGGTCGCTGCCCGCCCTTTCTGCCCGCTCCGCGCCATAAGGCGCATCAGGTGGTCGGTCTGATGCAGCAGCGCGGCATAGGCACGCTCCTGATCTTCGCGCCCTTCCGACAGACGGATATCCGCCAGAAACTCTGACAGCTGCTGCAGGGCCTCCTGCGCCGACTGCAGCGCCGACAGGGGCCGGTAATCCGGCGGATCACGCAGCGCGGCGGCCAGAGCCAGATTGAGCCGCTCGGAAATGATGGCCGTGGCGGCCTCGCCTGCGACAAGGGACAGCCCTGGATCCTGCAACAGGGCCCGATCCAGATCGATCAGCGGCGCAGCGGGATGGTCCGGCACCAGCCGCGCGACCATGGCGGCAAATTGCTGAGTTATCGGCAGGAACATCGCGGTCCCGACGATGTTGAACCCCATGTGAAAGATCAGGACTGTCGTCACCGCCCCGGTTGCCTGTTCCAGCACCGGCAGCCACGCTGCGCCGGACAGAAGCGCGGCAAAGGCCACGACCGAGGTCGCCACGTTGAAGAACAGATTGGCCAGCGCCGTCTGCCGCATCGGGCGCGAACCGCCGACCGAGGCGAGAATTGCGGTGAACGTGGTGCCGACATTCATCCCGATCACGATGGCCAGCGCCTGCTCCAGCGGCAGGGCACCGCCCTGAACCATCACCAGTGCCAGCGCCATTGCCGCCGAGGATGACTGCATCACGATGGTCAGCCCGGCACCCAACCCCACCAGCAAGACCAGCCCCCAGAGCGTGCCGCCCGGCAACATCTGCGGGGTGAGCAGTTCGGAGGCCCCGGCCATCCCCGCCTGCATCAGATCCAGACCAATCAGCAACAGGCACAGGCCCGACAGCATCCGCCCGGCCCGCGCCACCGCACCGCGCCCCAACAGGTCCGCCAGCCCGGCCAGCAGCAGACCGGCCATCGCCACGCTGCCCAGCTTCAGCTTGAAACCCAGCAGGGACACCAGCCAGCCGGTTGCCGTGGTGCCGATATTGGCGCCATAGATCACCCCCAGCGCCTGCGGCATGGTCAACAACCCCGCCCCGACAAACCCAACCGTCATGACAGTGGTCGCGCTGGAGGATTGAATCACCGCTGTCGACAGGGTTCCGGTCATGACCCCGCGCAGCGGCGTTGTGGTGAACCGGGTCAGGATGTCCCGCAAATTTGAACCGGCCGCGTCCCGCAGCGCCGCCGTCATGATCTTCATTCCCACAAGGAACATACCGATGCCGCCAAGCACCGTGAGATAGTCTGCTGACATGTCAGCCTCGTTTTTCCCAAGGATGGCGCCCTGCCGCGCGGGACGCAAGTTTTCACAATCCGCGTTCATTGCAAAAAAGCATGACAAATCGGCTTGCAAAACCCGCGCGCCGGGTATAATCCCGCGCCACGGTCGGAGTGTAGCTCAGCCTGGTAGAGCACTGTCTTCGGGAGGCAGGGGCCGGAGGTTCGAATCCTCTCACTCCGACCAATAAAGCAAGGCGCCCAATGGGCGCCTTTGTTGTTTCTCGTCATATGTGCTTGGGTCAGCCAAGCATCAGAGATGGCAGCCAGAGCGTGATCTCCGGAAAGCACAGCAGTACCACCAGCACCACGAGTTCCATCAGAAGGAACGGCACGATGCCCCGGAAAATAGTGCCCAGCGCAACCCCAGTTTGGGCCGATGCAACATAGGCGTTCAGGCCAAGCGGTGGCGTCAGTAGCCCGATCTCGACCGTCTTTGTCACCACGATCCCGAACCAGACGGGGTCATAGCCCAGCGCCATCGCGGTCGGAAACGCCAGTGGCATCGCAAGGGACAGGATCGCGAGCTGGTCCATAAACATGCCCATAACCAGCAGGATCAGTACCATGAAGGCCAGAATCGCTGCACGCGGCAGATCCGTGGTCGATGCGAATTCCAAAAGCGCATGGGTGATCCGCGTGAAGGCCAGATAATTCGCGAAGATCGCCGAACAGGTGACGATGGCAACGATCATGACGGTCGCCCGGATGGCCGCGGACACAGATGTGCTCAGGCCGACAAAGGTTATGCTGCGCTGCACAAGAACAATGATGAGCGATCCCATCACGCCAAGCGCCGCAGCCTCGGACGGAGAGGCGACACCGCCGTAAATGGCACCGATGACGCCGACCATGAGCAACCCCATTGGGATCACGTGGCGGCTGGCCTTGACCGCCTTGCCCAGCTGGAACGGGTCCCCTTTGGGCGCCTGATCCGTACGTGTCGCGATGATCTTGATCACCAGAGCCAGACCCGATGCCGTCAGCAATCCCGGCACGATGCCGGCAATGAACAGCTGCCCGATCGAGGTTTCCGTGAGGACGCCATAGACAACCAGCACGATGGACGGCGGCACCACCACGGCAAGCGTGCCCCCTACACTGACCACGGCCGCCGCCAGACGGTCAGCGTAGTTATGGTTACGCATCTCTGGAAAGGCCGATGCGGCCATTGCCGCAGTTGATGCGGTCGAACTACCCACCAGCGCCGCCAGCAGCACAGAGGAGGCCACGGTTGCCATCGCAAGGCCGCCTTTGACATGGCCGATCCAGCACTGGCAGGCATGGATCGCGCGGCGCGTCACATCGCCCGAGGTCAAAAGCTCTGCCATGAGGATGAACAGCGGGATCGCCACCAGAATGAACGAGGACGAGCTGTCAAAGAAGATGCGTTCCAGCACAGCGAATGCAGGGCGCCATCCCAATTGCAAGGCAAGTCCGATGAAGCCAACCAACCCCATGGCGAATGCGATCGGCATCCGGAACACCATGAATAGGGCCAGCAGGCAAAGAAGGGCGAGGAAAGTGATCATGTTCGCGGCTCTGTCTTCAGGATCCGGGCAGCCAGATGGGCGCCCGGATCGTTTCAGTCTTTGTCGGGCTTACTTCGAAGTCAGGGCACGATAGTTTTCGAGAACCGCCTCTGCGCCATCCGCATTGATACGCTCCAGCCAGTCCTGGCCAACCAGTTTCATGCTGTCGGTGAGGCTTGCCAGTTCCGCGTCAGAGAACGTGTAGGTGTCGATTCCTTCGTCCTTCCACTGAGTGACAAGACCTTCGACCGAGTCATCCTGCGCCTTTGCCACATGCATGGCCGTTTCTGCGCCCAGCTCCAGCATTTTGGCCTGCACATCCTCGGGAAGGTCTTTGAACAGGTCACTGCGTACGACCATTACAAAGCTATAGCCGCCGAAGGATCCATTCGTGGAAATATGGCTCACCACTTCGTTGAGCTTGTAGCCCGGCACCGATGCCAGCGGGAACAGAACCGCATCAAGCCGTCCGCGCTCTACCGCCGTGTAGACCTCTGGCCCCGGGATTGAGATACCCACTGCACCCATGGAGCGGGCCGTCATCGCCTGTGTCGAGCCAGACGTCCGGATATCCAGCGCCTTCCAGTCTTCCGCCAGACCAAGCCGTTTCTTGGCAAGCACCTGATAGGGGGGCAGCACGAAACCGAAGATCGGCGTGACACCTGCCGCCAGCAGTTCCTCGCGCAGCGGTCCCTCCTTCAGCATCGCCTGAAGCGCCTTGGTACCCTGCTGGGCCGAGCTGTAGAACCCCGGCAAGCCGACCACCGAATTCAGCGGCAGGGATTCCGCGTGATAAAGCGTGCCCAGAAGCGCCGCGTCGAGAATGCCGTTATTCACGGCATCCAGCTGTGCCTTGGATTTTGCCGCCTGCTGCGACGGGAAATGCTGGAACGAGAGCGCACCTCCGGTGGCCTCTTCCACCGCTGCCATCCAGCGCGTGGTGCCCTCGATCGACACGATATGGCTGGTCGACTGGAAATCCCCAAGGCGCAGCGTCTCGGCGATACCGGCTGTTGCGGTCATGCCCAGAGCGATGATCGCGGAAACCGCAGTGATCTTCTTCAAGGTCTTCATTTCGTTTCCTCCCATTGTTGGTTTATCGGGTGAGATCTGGCTCCGCAGGACGGAACACATCATGGATCAGCCGCAGGACCAGCACACCGCACCCAAGAGGTGCGACGGCATAGGCCCACCCGAGCGGCCAGTCGATCACGCCATACTCGACCTCGTGATGCGCAAAGGCACCCCAGGCAAATTTCGCAGACATGAAGGTGATCGCGGCAAAGAAGGCGGCAGGCAGAAGCAAACGCGCCTTTGCCAGCAACGTTCCCCAAAGACCGGGGAGGGTCTCTGGGCCAAAATCCAGGGCGAGATGACCACCGTCCCGGAACACCCGCGACAGCGACAGCGTCGCCAAGGCAGGCATCAGGTAGAGCTCGGTCAGTTCGAACTGGATCTGGACCGGGCGGTTCGCGATCAGACGCAACAAGAGATCTGCGTTGATCAGGACCGCTACGGCAACCAGAGCGAGGCACCCGGCAAGATGCAGGGTGTCCTCGATTTTTCTCAGCGTGCGTTCGATCATGGTCAAACCAGCCTCCCTTCTGGTTGACGCGAGCGCCCAGGCTTAACGCTTGGGCAGCTCGACGATTGCAGAGCCCATGGCGGACATTTCGCCATCCTGCTGTTCTGCACGTTGCTGGATTTCAAGCAGATAGCGACCATCTTCCTCATACTTGCGAATGACGGTGCCGTGGATCAGGATGATGTCGCCTTCGGGGTTGTGCCGACGCACCTGGCATTTCGCCTGCCGCAGGAACCCATCATCGCCCATCCAGTTGGTGATCTGATGTGTCAGCCAGGACGTCCGCTCGGGACCATAGTCATAGGCGCCGGGCGCACCAACTTCGAGCGCGAATTCCTCTTCCCAGTGAACCCGTTCGGGACAATCTGGAATGCCGTAGCGGTTCTTCGGACCTGCGCTCGGGTGTTTCTGCTGCAACTGCCAGGCAAGCTTGTTGGCCCGGATATAAAGACCGCCCCAACCCTGCGCATAGGCGATGAAGCCGGTGGCCGTCATCGGCCCCTTGACCATGGTCGGCAGCTCGGTGCCTTCGGAAACGTCATCCCAATAACGGGTCTCGGCGCCGCGGATTTCTTCCTGCTCGTAATACTTGTAGTATTCTTGCAGTTCGGCCTCGGTCCAGACACGGCGGCCCTTCTCCTTGGCTTCTGTATACTTGGTGCCATTCTCACGCGCCTGATCACGGTCGGTGCGGAAGCACCAGCTGTCAGCATCCGCCACAAGATCGCCCGTCGCAGTGTCATAGAAATCGACGTGATAGATCTGCTGGACGGCTTTCCCTGCGAAACGGGTGTCGTGTTCGACCAGATCCTTGAGGTAGGCCTCGGTGCGGAACTCCATGTTGCGAGTGATGGTCTTGTGCCAGTTCCAGTTGGCCCCCGACCACATCGCGTGCACGCCCGGCAGGCCACCCACATAGCCCGAGATGATCCGGTTCGTCGCGAACAGGAACGAGGGCAGCGCGATCACATCGCCATACTTGGTGGTCTTGGCATAGTCCGGATCACACCACAGCGGGTTGTCGTCACCAATGCCATGGGCGTAGTGGCGAATGTTGTCTCGGGTCGCTTCATAGCACCAGGGCTCGACCGTTTTTTCGATCTTTACGCCAACGCGTTCGCGCAGATCGTCAAGCCCTTCCTCGGTGATCTTCGGAAATTTCCGGGTCATTTCATTCATTCGTTTTCCTCCTAGAATTACGTTTGGTGCGCGCGGATCAGCCCGCGGTTTCCAGTTGCCTGGCTTGTTGATCTCTCAGGATTTTTCGGTTCACCTTGCCTGCCGGGGTTTTTGGCAGTTCGGTGACAAATTCGATCTGGCGGGGGTATTCGTGCCGCGCGAGCTTGGAGCGGACATGCTCCTGGATGTCTTCCTTGAGCCCGGCAGTCTCCGCTGTTTTCAGGATAATGTAGGCCTTGACGACCTGACCGCGCAGCTCATCCGGGGCGCCGATCACACCACACTCGGCAACGGCGGGATGGCTCAGCAGCGCATCTTCGACCTCAACCGCGCCGATGGTCCAGCCTGCGGAAATGATGACATCGTCCGCCCGGCCGCCGTGGTAGAAATAGCCATCCTCATCGACCCGCCCCAGATCCTTGGTCGGGAACCATGTGCCCGCCTTTTTGACCATGAGCTCACCGGTCTCTCCGGGGTCACAGGGGGAGCCATCGTCGCGCTGGACCTGCACTTCGACGCCGGGAACGGCCTTGCCCATGGCTCCGTCCCGCACCTCCAGATCATCCGCACCCGGATAATTGGCAATGATGACGCCGATCTCGGTGGTGCCATACATCGAGCGGACCTTGGTGCCGAAGACACGTTCCACATAGGCCGCGGTTTCGCTGTCGATCGGCTCACCCGTGAAGGAGAGCTTGTCGAAATGATAGGTGAAATCTTCGGCCCGGCCGGAGTTGCGCATCATCCGGTAATGGGTCGCCGCAGCCGTGAGGTTGCTGATCTCGAAATCGTGCAGGGCCTGCAACAGGCGTACCGCGTCAAACTTGCCCGAGAACGTGCCGGTCGACACGCCAAGGGCCAGCGGTGCCAGCGTGCCGTGCCAGAACCCGTGCCCCCAGGCTGGTGAGGACGGACAGAAGAACTGATCGCCCGGGCGGATGCCCGTTGCATAAAGCGCCGCGACCATCAGCGTCACTATGGAACGGTGGTTGTGCTTCACCGCCGCAGGCAGCAGGCGGGTGGTCCCGGATGTGTACTGCAGGACGGCAAGGTCGTTCCCTGCGGTCGAGCATTCGAATTCGCCAGGAAAACCATCCAGTCCATCAAGGAACTCTGCATCTGCGACAACAACCCGTTCGGCGCCACCTTCGACGGCTTCCGGCGCCTTCTCTGCGTTGGTGAACAGGATCTTCGGCGCGCAATCCTCGACCCGCAGGCGGATCCCGTCAGGACCAAAAAGGGTGAACATCGGAACCGCCACGGCACCTGCCTTCATCGCGCCGAACATTACGCAGTAGAAGGGCAGCGACGGCTCGATCATGACCGCGATACGGTCACCTTTTTGGACGCCCTGCGACACCAGATAATGCGCAACCTGGGAGGACCGGCTGGCCAGTTCCGCAAAGGAAACGATCTCATCCTGCCCCGAGGCATGCGCAATTCGCAGCGCCGTGCGATCCCCCGCTGCGTGGCGGTCCACGCATTCATGCGCAATGTTGAAGTTGTCGCGATCCCCATCGAAGAGCGCCCAGAGCGCATCCTTCGAATAGTGCGTCAGCGCGTCAGCGTAGGATGTGAAATCCGTCAGGCGTTGCATCGCCAATCCTCTCCCTTTCGTCGTCCGGCAAGCACGTCATCGCGGCCTGCCCGTGTTCGTTGACAACGGTAGGGATCAGGATATGTTATTGTCAATACGATATAATTATTGTATATACGCAATGAAATCAAGCGTTACAGAGGTATAAAATGGCCGCAAAATCAGCAGAGACCACGACCAAGAGACAGGTGCCCGCCGTCACGCGAGCCATTGCTATTCTTAGGTTTTTGGCGCGTTCGGACGAACCGGTGGGCGTCAATCCGATCGCCCGCGAGCTTGAACTTGTGCCCAGCACCTGCCTGCACATTCTGCGGGTGCTTCAGGATGAGGGACTCGTCGATTTTGATTCGAACACCAAACGCTATTCGATCGGAATCGGCATCCTTCCCCTGGCCCGTTCGGCCCTTCAGAAGAACACCTTCTCGGTTCTGGTGCAGCCGCTGCTTTCTGGCCTGTCCGAGAAATTCGGGGTGACCTCCATCGCGACACAGGTGGCCGAACCGTCCCAGATGGTGGTCATCGCACTGTCGCAATCGACCCTGCCCTTCCGACTTCAGGTCGACCTTGGCAGCCGCTTTCCCATCCTGATCAGCGCCACGGGCCGCCTGTTTGCCGCCTTCAACGTCACCGACCCCGAAGAGCTGCGCAGCGGTTTTGACAAACTGGTCTGGGATCACCCGCCCAGCTTTGACGACTGGCTAACCGAAGTCGAGGCGACCCGCGCGCGCGGTTATGCGGTGGACAGGGGAACCTACATCTCGGGCGTGACGGTTGTCGCGGCGCCGGTGTTCAACGCCGCCGGGCAGATGATCCGCTCTCTGGTCGCCATCGGTATTTCAGAGCGGATGGATGACAAACAAGTCGCTTCGCTGGCGAAATCCCTGCTGAAGCTGCGCGACAAAATCGAAGCCATGCAAATCGAAACGAGGAGCTAGACAGTGACCCAACTCACCGAACAAACAGGCTGGAAAGAGCTGAAAGCCGGTCCCTTCATGGATGGGATCGGCCCCATCCTGAAGACCAGGGCGCTGGATGGCAGCAATATCTATGGGCTGCGCACCGATGCTTCCCATTGCAACGCCATCGGTTCGGTTCATGGCGGCGTGGTCACCGGGGTGCTGGATCAAGCCATCGCCATCGAGGCCTGGAATGCGGCCAATCGGCAACCGACTGTCACGCTTCAGATGGATACGCGCTTTGTCACCGCTGCGCGCGCCGGTGACCTGCTGGAAGCCAGCGCAACCCTGCGCCACGCGACCCGCTCAATGCTGTTCGTGGACGCGGATCTGCACGCAGGGGAACGCCTGGTCGCCACGGCAACAGCCGTCATGAAAATAATCGCAAAGAAGGACACACCATGAGCACGCAACAGGAAGAGCAGCAGCGACGCGGACCGCTGGCAGGTATCAAAGTGCTGGATTTCTCGCGCATCCTGTCCGGCCCCTATGCCAGCATGGTGCTGGCCGATCTTGGCGCAGAAGTGGTCAAGGTCGAACCGATCGGCAGCGGCGATGAAACTCGCAACTTCCCGCCCTTCAAAGGTCCGCTGAGCCATTATTTCATTGCCCTGAACCGCAGCAAGAAAAGCATCACGCTGGATCTCAAATCCCCCGAGGGGGCTAAGATCGCCCGTGACCTTGCGCGCAAATCCGATGTTGTGCTCGAAAATTTCCGCCCCGGCGTGATGGATCGCCTGGGGCTTGGCTATGAAACGCTGAAGGCGGATAATCCCGGTCTTGTCTACTGCTCCATCACCGGTTTCGGGCGCAACAGCCCACATGGCGACAAACCCGCCTTTGATATCGTGGCGCAGGCGCTGTCCGGGGTGATGGATGTGAACCGCGAACCTGGACAGCCCCCCAACAAGCTGGGCATTCCGCTCGGCGATATGGCGGGCAGTATCTTTTCACTGTTCGGTCTGCTCGCTGCACTGGTGGAACGCAACACGACGGGTCACGGGCGCCACGTGGAAATCGCCATGCTGGACAGCCTGATTGCCATGCAGGGTTATCTCTCCCAGATCTATTTTGTCAGTGGCAACAGCCCGCAGCCGGTTGGCACCCGTCACCCCTCAATCGTGCCTTACGGCGCCTTCCCGACCAGGGACGGCCATGTGATCGTCGCCTGCCTGACGGAACGGTTCTGGCACAACTTCGCACGCTGTCTTGAGCGTGAAGATCTGATCACCGACCCGCGCTTCGCAAAGTATGAAAAACGGCTGGAAAACCGCGACGCGCTGGAGCCGGTGATCTGCGAAATCATGGAGAAAGACACCACGGAATACTGGCTGGACCGGCTGACCGAATTCGACGTACCTAATGCGCCGATCCTCAGCATCGCGGAGTCTCTGGAACAGGAGCATGTCGCAGCACGCGGGCTGATTGAAACCGTGACGCACCCGGACGTGGGGGACATGCAACTGGTGCGCGGACCGATCCGGTTCGACGGCGAGGGCCCTGCCCCCGCGCGCGCGCCTGCACTCCTCGGCGAACACACGCGTTCGGTGCTGTCGGACTGGCTGGGATATGATGAGGAAGAGGCCCGTGCCCTAGAAACACGCGCCGCGGCACCCGGCGCAGGCTAGGCCTCAGGTCTTTGCGCCGTCTGGGAAATCAGACTGCGGATGTCCGCATCCGTGACCGGTTTGGCCAATGAGGCCAGGCCGGGACTGCCGCGCAGGCTTTCCGGGATCCGGCCAATTCGGCGTGTCGACATCAGGATCAGTTGGCAGTCCGGATGCAGCCCGGCGCCTAGCTGCAGAAGATCCCAGCCTGATGTGCCATTGTCGAGATTGAGATCACTCAGCAGCAGGTCAAGCTGTGGCAACTCCCGGATCTGCGCTGCGCCTTCGGCAAAACTGCTGGCCCGGTGCAGGGTATAGCCGATCCGCTCTAGCGCCTTGCCGGCCGAGTCGAGATAGGCCGGGTCATCATCGACCACCAGTGCCGTGCCGGGCGCCTGCAGCGCGACCTCCTGTGGGGCCTCCTCAGCCTTCAGCGGCGGGAAATTCAACGTCACGGTGGTGCCCCGCTCCGGCGGCTCGATGCGGGAGGTGATGTCCAGACGCCCGCCGGATTGGTGCACGAAGCCATCGACCATCGACAGGCCCAGCCCGGTGCCGCTGCCGTCGCTGCGATTGGTGAAAAACGGCTCGGTTGCGCGATGTAGCACCTCGGGTGTCATACCACAGCCATCGTCACGGATGCTGAGCTGGGCGCCGCCATCCTGCCCCGTCGCCACCGAGACGCAAATGCGGCCAGCTCCCTCAATCGCCTGACCTGCGTTGACGCAGAGGTTCAGAATGGCGCTTTCCAGCTGGCCCGGATCGACCAACGCATTGACAGGCTCTGTCGGCAGATCAAAATCCAGCGAAATGTTTTCCGGCAGAGCAATTTCCAGAAGGTCGGCCATACCTTCGACCAGCATCGACAGATCGGTCACCTGCGGTTCCAGATGCTGCTTGCGGGCAAAGGCCAGCAAACGCTCGGTCAGGGACACGCCAAGATCCACCGCCGAGCCGATGCGGGTCCGCAAGTACCGGGCCTGTTCGTCATCCGCCCGTTTCAAAAGGTGCAGGTTGCCAGAAATACTGGACAGGATATTGCCGAAATCATGGGCGACCTCACCGGCGACCTTGCCCAGGGTTTCCACACGGCGGATTTCCTCCAGCCGTTCATCAATGCGTTTGCGTTCGGTGGTTTCCGACAGCAACCAGACCGCACCGCCATCGGGCAGCGGCGAATGGCGCAGCTCCAGAACATGGCCAGAGGCATCGGTGTATTCCTCAAATCCACCGCGCTCCCCTGCGCTCACTTGCCGGGTAAAGGCAGAGCGGTCGATCAGCGCCTGCATATTCGCTGGTTCTTCCGCCTCCTCCGGCGGCAGGCGGAACAGGCTGCGCAGCTTGTCGTTCTCCGCCTCGATCCGGCCATCGGCAGCACTGATGGCGACACCGTCTTTGATATTGCGGAACACACGCGAGAACAGCGCGTTCTGACGACGGATCTGACCAGTGCGCCGGTCCAGCTTGCGCGCGTTTTCGCGAAACACCTGAAAGGCGGCGAAGAGCTGACCGATCTCATCCTCGGACACCCGGGCCCGGGGCAAATCGCTGCGGTGATCCCCGGCGGCCAGTTTGCGCATTGCATCAGCCACACGGCGCAGGTTGCGGGCCACATAGCGCGACACGTAAAGCGACGAGGTGATTGCCACCAGAAGGCTCATCAGGGTCAGCGCCAGAAAGGAATTCTTGGCAACGCCAAGGTTGTCGGAGGTCTCTGCGCGCGCCTGCGACAGGCGGGCCTCTGCCTGCGCGACCTTTTCTTCGGCATAGGTCGAAATGCGGCCCGCCTCCTGCCGGATACGGAACAGGGCGTTCTCCGCATCAAGCTGCGCGGCAAGCTCGCGGTGCTTCAGCACGAACAGGCTGTCACTGCGGCTGAGAGCTGTTTCGATCTCGTCAAAGGTGGCTTGATGGACAGGCGTCAGGCGCGGAGTGATCTGATCACGGGCGCGCTTGTAGCGCCGGGTGAATTCACCGAGTTCGATCAGCGCATCCGCCCGCCCCGCGCCAATGGCGCTGGCGGTCAGTCGTTGCAGACCGGCCCAGACTTCGCGCTCTGCCAGCGACAGCGTGGTATCGCCCGACAGCCGCCGCACCCGCCCGTTCAGACGCAGCATGTCCCGGTCGATCGCGGTGAGCTCCGCCTTGCGCGCGGTCTGCGGCACCAGCGCGGTGGTCAGATCATCAATCGCCAACCTGAGCCGGGCCAGCGGAAGGTCCAGCGCCGGGTCGCGGGCGGCATGGTCTTCGATGCTGCGCAGGTTCTTCAAGACGCTTTGCGCCTCCTGCTCCAGCTGGAAGGGGGGAAACAGCGCATAAAGAAACGGCGCAGAGGTTGCCAGATCCGCCGCCCGGCGGGACAGGTCCAGCGCATCGGACACTTCGGTCAGCGTGTCCTGATGCAGAACATTCATCCACATCTCGGTCCGGTTCAGCACCCGCATGCCGATCAGGCTGACCAGCAGGATCAACCCAAACAGAACGGCAATGGCAGCGGAGAGGCGAAACCGAACGCTGAGACGGGAAAGCGCGAGCATGCGACGTCAGCCCGGCGACAGGTGAAAGATATAGCCCTGCGCGCGGCGGGTCTGCAGATGCACCGGTTTTGACGGCACCGCCTCGATCTTGCGCCGCAGACGGAGGATCAGCACGTCGATGGTCCTGTCCACGTAGCGCTGCATGTCCGAGCCGAGCTCCTCCAGCAGTTCCGGACGCGGGATCACCCGGTCGGGGTTGCGGGCGAAATAATCAAGCAGCCGGTACTCGGCATTGGTCAGCGGGATCTCCTCGCCTTCCGCGTCCAGCAGACGGCGGGATTGCACATCCAGCCGCAGGGTGCCAAAGGCGATTTGCTGTCCCGGCGCGGCGCTGGGTTTGGCTGGACCATGTCCATAACGGCGCAACACTGCGCGGATACGGGCCACCAACTCGCGCGGGTTGAAGGGTTTGATCATGTAATCATCCGCGCCGGTCTCCAGACCGATGATCTTGTCGATCTCATCCCCAACACCAGTCAACATTACGATGGGGATCTCGTAACGCTCGCGGATATGGATCGCCAGCGTCAGCCCGGATTCGCCGCGCAGCCGCAGATCGATCAGGGCCAGATCCACTGGCGGCGGGTCGCCCAGCGCGTGAAAGGCGGGAATATCGGCGCAGCAGACCGCATCGAACCCGCTCTCGCGCATCAGCGCCGACAGCGTTTCGCGCACATCCGGATCATCGTCCACAATGGCAATGAGCGGCTCTGTCCTGCCGTCCTGCATCACATCCTCCCTCACCGCACCTCCTGCGGCCTTCGCGGGCGGCATACTGCCAAGACCCGCCATGATACGCCAGCGGGTCGACAGAGCTGTGATGCAGTTTGAAACATTGTTAACATGAAAGCTGGCTTCTCGCTGTTTGATTAACAATACGCGCCTAGCATGCGCCGGATGCGGGTCTTTATCTTCGCCCCACCAGCGCCGCGATGGCGGGAGTGACTCCCGGCACCGGCGTTCCAAGGGAGGAAAACATGGTAAAATTCTGGACCGGCGCCGCCACGGCACTGGGCGCACTGACGCTGAGCGCAATCACCGCAACCGCAGCCGAAGACTGCGCCGAGCGCGGCGCGCTCGACATGCTGTACTGCGATGCCAACGGCGATCTGGTGGCTGACACCCCCACCGATCCGGCCAAGCTGAGCAACCCCGACACCCTGGTCTTTGCCTATACGCCGGTCGAAGACCCGGCAGTCTATGCCGACATCTGGGAACCCTTCATCGCACATCTGGAAGAAACCACCGGCAAGGACGTGCAGTTCTTCGCAGTGCAGTCCAACTCGGCCGAAGTCGAAGCGATGCGTTCTGGCCGTCTGCATGTTGCGGGCTTCTCGACCGGACCGACCCCCTTTGCGGTGAACCTGGCCGGCGCTGTACCCTTTGCCATCATGGGCGCTGCGGATGGTCAGTTCGGTTACAAGCTGCAGGTCTTTACCCAGGCGGATAGCGACATCAAGGAAGTGAAGGATCTGGCAGGCCGCCGCGTGGCGCATACCTCGCCGACCTCGAACTCCGGCAACCAGGCACCGCGCGCGCTGTTCCCGGGTCTGGGCGTCGAGCCCGACAAGGACTACGAAGTAGTCTATTCCGGCTCGCACGACCAGTCGATGCTGGGCGTGGTCGCAGGCGATTATGACGCCGCACCGGTGGCCTCCGAAGTGGTGGACCGCATGGCCGAGCGTGGTCTCTATGACACCGCCGACGTGCGCAAGATCTGGGAAAGCGACCCCTTCCCGACGACCTCGTTCAACGTGGCGCACAACCTCGACCCCGAGCTGACCGCGAAGATCAAGGAAGCCTTCTTCACCTTCGATTTCGAAGGCACCAAACTGGGTGACGAATTCGAAGGCGTCAGCAAATTCATCCCGATCACCTACAAGGATCAATGGGCGGTGATCCGTCAGATCCAGGCCTCCAACGGTGTGGAATACACGCCGCAGGGCCTCGCCGGGAACTAAACCCACCAGACCCGAAGATCCGGCCGACCACAGGCGTCGGCCGGACACCCCTGCGGCCCCCCGCGGCTTGCTCCCATGGGCAACGCGGCAGGGGCATGGCCGCGCTATGTCCGAGAGGCCGTCATGCTAGAAATCACCAAACTCACCAAACGCTACGGATCGGGCGATCCGGTGCTGAAGGAGCTGGACCTGACCGTAGAGGGCGATCAGCTGACCTCGGTCATCGGATCCTCCGGCGCGGGAAAAAGTACCCTGCTGCGCTGTATCAACCGGCTGGTCGAGCCGACCTCGGGGTCGATCAACCTGAACGGCACCGAGTTCACCACCCTTGGCCGCCGCGATCTGCGCGCGGCACGGCGCCGGATCGGCATGGTGTTTCAGGGCTTCAACCTGATCGACCGCCTGACGGTGATGGAAAACGTCCAGTCCGGGCGCCTTGGCTATATCTCGACCTGGGCGGCGCTGACCCGGCGCTATCCGCGCGAAGACATCCGCCACGCCTATGAACTGATGGAGCGGGTGGGCATCGCCCATTACGCGGACAAACGCGCGGATGAGCTGTCCGGCGGTGAACGTCAGCGTGTCGGTGTGGTACGCGCCCTGATGCAGCGCCCTGAAATCCTCCTGGCGGACGAACCCACCGCCTCGCTGGACCCCAAGACATCGGAACAGATCATGTCGCTGCTGCGGGATCTTGCGAACGAGCTGAACCTGCCGGTGATCATCAACATCCACAATGTGACCGAGGCCAAGGAGTACAGCGACCGCATCGTCGGCATGCGCTATGGCCGGATCATCTTTGACGACCTGCCCGATCAGCTGGGTAAGGACGAAATGGACGAAATCTATGCAGGCGTTCCGGCAGAGGACCGCGCCGAGGTCGGGGCGGCGGCATGAGCACGGTCAAGGACACCTGGAAAAAGCCACCCTTCATCGCCAACCCGGTGATGCGCTACGGGCTTTATGCGGCCGTGGCGATCTATTTCGTCGTGACCCTGGCCACCCTGCCCATCGATTGGGACCGTGTGGCGGACGGGATGAGCCGCGCCCAGCGCATCTTCAGCGGGGCATTTCCGCCCAGCTTTGACCGCGCCGGTCTGCTGTTCGATGGTTTCATGGAAAGCCTGAAGATCGCCATTCTGGCAACCGTGGGCGGCATCGCGGTTTCGGTGCCGCTGGCCTTCATGGCGGCGGGCAATATCGCGGTGAAACCGGTCTATCTGCTGGGCCGCGGCATCATCATCGTCGCGCGCAGCTTTCACCCGGTGATCGTTGCAATAATCTTCGTAAAGGCGGTGGGCTT
The DNA here is from genome assembly GCF_041008815.1 of Pseudophaeobacter sp. A-200-2. NCBI lineage: Bacteria > Pseudomonadati > Pseudomonadota > Alphaproteobacteria > Rhodobacterales > Roseobacteraceae > Pseudophaeobacter > Pseudophaeobacter sp. A-200-2. The sequence goes on from NZ_JAXGFU010000010.1 coordinate 235,432, forward strand.
TGGTCCCTTTGCCGGGGCGCTGACGCTGGTGGTCTATTCCATCGGTTTCGTGGCGAAACTGCTGGCCGAACGGATCGAGGAAATCGACTTTGGCCAGGTCGAGGCCATGCGCTCTGCCGGGGCCGGGTTCATCGCAACTCTGGCCTATGCGGTGATGCCGCAAATCATGCCGCGCCTGGTGGGGCTTGGCATCTACCAGCTGGACAGCAACCTGCGTGCCTCTGCCGTGGTCGGTATCGTCGGCGCGGGAGGCATCGGCGCCACGCTGGCCAATGCATTCGGGCGCTACGACTACGACTTTGCCCTCGCCATCACCATGGTCATCGTCGGGGTGATCCTGATCTCCGAGGCGGTGAGCGGATTTATCAGGAAGCGGATCGCATAATGACCAATCAGTCTTTGAACCAAACGCTCGACCATTGGTCCCGCTTTACCCTGCGCCAGCGCCTGATGCGTTATGGCGGGCTGGCCCTGACCCTGCTGATCGTTGGCTGGGCACTCAGCAGCATCGACGTGATCTGGGCCTGGGTCTGGGATGCGCCGTCGCAGATGGCGGATCTGTTCGGGCGGATGATGCCGCCGGACCCGAGCAACCTGCCCTCAATCCTTGAAGCAATCTGGCAGACAGTGAATATCGCCACCCTGGCGACGATGATCGCCGTCGTGGTCTCGCTGCCCGTTGCCTATATCGCCGCGCAGAACACCACGCCGAACAAGTTCGCCCTGTGGGTCGGGCGGTTCATCCTCGTCTCCTCGCGGTCGGTGAACACCATTATCTGGGCGCTCCTGTTCGTGGCCATCTTCGGCCCCGGCATTGTGGCGGGGATCGTGGCGATCATGTTCCGCTCCATCGGGTTCCTCGGCAAACTGCTGGGCGAAGCGATCGAGGAAATCGACCGCAAACCGGTGGAGGCGCTGGAGGCCTGCGGAGCCTCGCGGTTCAAGATCGTGCTTTACGCCATCGTGCCGCAGGTGATGCCCGCCTTTTTCGCCGTGGCGATCCTGCGCTGGGACATCAACCTGCGCGAATCCACCGTGCTGGGCCTTGTTGGCGCGGGCGGCATCGGGATGATCCTCCAAGGTGCGATCGACACCTTCAACTGGCCCGAGGTCGCCATGGTGCTGCTGACCATCCTGGCGCTGGTGGTGGTGGGAGAGGTGGTCTCCTCCTTCCTGCGCAAAAAGGTCCTGTAACTCGGATCCTGTGACTTGTGGCGGCCCGCGCGACGTGGGCCGCCATTCTTCAAGCTCTCCCCCCCGTTCCATCGACAAGCCGGGACCGGAGCGCCACGGTTTTTCACATTTGCAAGCCCTTGTCTTGCGCCGCAGATAGCTTGGCCTTAGGCGTAAAAGGGTCCCCTGCCTGAGTTTAAAACCCTGCCATGCAACTTTACCTGCCCATCGCCGAAGTGTCGGTCAACGGTCCCCTGCTGTTGTCCATTGGGCTGGTTGTCGGCATTCTCTCGGGGATATTCGGGGTGGGCGGCGGCTTTCTGATCACACCGCTTCTGTTCTTCATCGGCATTCCACCAGCCGTGGCCGTCGCGACATCCGCAAACCAGATCGTCGCCTCCTCCTTTTCGGCCCTGCTTTCCCATATCCGCCGCCGAACGGTGGATTTTCACATGGGGTTAGCCCTGATGGCCGGGGGGCTGGCGGGCTCGACCCTTGGCATCTACATCTTCGACGCCCTGCGGCAGCTGGGGCAGGTCGACCTTCTGGTCAACCTGTTCTACGTGTTCTTCCTGGGGCTGGTCGGCTCTCTGATGTTCATCGAAAGCCTGAACGCCATCCGCAAGGCACGCGCACAATCGGGAACACCAAAGCGCAAAGGTACCAGGCGTGACTGGGTGCATGCCATGCCGCTGCGGGTGCGGTTCCGCACCTCTGGACTTTATATCTCGGTCTTTCCGCCGCTGATCGTCGGCTTTGTCGTCGGGGTATTGTCGGCGATCATGGGGGTGGGCGGCGGTTTTGTCGTGGTTCCGGCGATGATCTATATCCTGGGCATGCCGACGAAGGTCGTGGTCGGCACCTCCCTGTTCCAGATCATATTCGTCTCTGCCTACACGGTGATGATGCACGCCTATACCAACCACACGGTCGATACCGTTCTGGCGGTGCTGCTGATCGTCGGCGGAGTGATCGGCGCCCAGATCGGCACCCGTATCGGGTTGCTCCTGAAGGCCGAACAGCTGCGCATACTTCTGGCGCTGCTGGTGCTGGCCGTCTGCCTGAAATTGGGGCTTGATCTGGCCTTGCAACCGACCGAGCTGTTCTCGCTGACCCACGTCATCGGGTGAGGCTGGCCTCAGCCACCTGAACGCCTCGCTCTCTCGCAACCAGAGCCTTCGGCGCCCTCGTTCTTCCGCATCGCTTCAGCGAAGAAAAATTGACCATACCTGCTGTTTGGCCGTCCCCTGAGCGCAAATTTTGCCACGGCTGGGGACTGACGTAAGATCGTCTATTGAAACTTCCTAAAGGAACTATCGAATATACCCACAAGGGGTTGATGGCCTCCCGGGCCGGATATGGATAGCAATGATTGAACCTCAGTTTCTCGACGATGATCTACGGTTGCAGTTTATTGCAGACCTGCGCATCGACTTCCGGAATCCCACTCCGGAAATCCAGGGCCTGTGCGATCTGGCCGCGCAACTGGCTGGCACTGACATTGCTCTTGTCTCGATCGTAGGGGAACGCGAGCAGGTCTTTCTTGCGAGCACTGGCATGGGAGAGACGCGGAGCACCGCGCGTCAGGTGTCCTTCTGCGGGCATGCGATTTGCGACAAGACCACTCTGCTTGTGCCCGACACCCACAGGGATGAACGCTTCACCGATAATCCGCTTGTATTGGGCCCGCCGTATATCCGGTCCTATGCCGGGGCCCTTCTTGAGCCTGAACCGGGGCGGCCGATCGGCACCGTCTGCGTCATGGGGCGGGAACCCAGCAGCTTTTCGCCGGAGGTTCTGGTCGGCCTGGAGAAGATCAGCGCTGCAGTGAGTGCGTTGCTGCTTGCACATCGCGACAAACAGAGGCTTGCAGAGGCCGCCTCCCAGAGCGCCCGGATCGCGTTTTGGTCGGACATCATGGAGGAGAGCCTCGAGGAGATCTACGTACTCGATCCCGGCACGTGGAAATTCGTCCTGGCCAACAAGGCTGCAAGGGACAACATCGGCTATTCGATGAACCGGCTGACCGAGTTGACGCCGCTGGACCTTGATCCGAGACTGGATCCGGAACGTTTTGGCATGACGGTGCGAAACCTGATGCAAGGCCAAAACACCTACCGCAGGATCAGCACAGATATGCTGCGGGCGGACGGGTCGACCTATCCGGCAGAGATCACACTGCAACGGGTGTTTAACACCAGCCCGATGATCGTCTGCTACGTGCAGGATACGACCGAACGCTCTGCCGCCGAAACCGCAGCCCGAGACGCTCATGCCAGATTGCAGGCCGCCATCGAGGCGCTGACCGATGGTTTTGTTTATTTCGATGCTGATGAACGGCTGGTGCTGGCCAACAGCCGCTATGTCAACATGTTCTCGGCTGAAACAGCCCCCCTGGTCAAACCGGGTCAATTGTTCGAAGTGATACTGCGCAAGGCTGCCTATGAGGGCTATTACGCCGGTACGGAAGGCGGACGCGAGGAAGAGTTCCTGGCGAAACGCCTTGCGGCCTTCCGCAACCCGTCAGGCTCCAGTCTGGTAACTCTGGAGGACGGGCGCGTTTTCCGGGTCTTCGAACAACGCACCCCCGATGGCGGCTGTGTCGGACTGCGGGTGGATGTCACTGAACTCCATCAGGCACGGGCGCAGGCAGAGGCGGCGAATGCGGCCAAGTCGGCGTTTTTGGCCAATATGAGCCATGAAATTCGCACACCGATGAATGGCATCCTCGGGCTGGTGCAGGTGTTGACGCAGACCGAACTCGATCCAGCCCAGCGCGAAATGGTCGAGGCAGTTCAGGGCTCTGCCGAGGGGCTGCTGAGCATTCTGAACGATATTCTGGATCTGGCACGCATCGAGGCGGGCAAGGAAACCTTTGACACGGCCCCGTTCAGCCCGGCGCAGGTGTTGCGGGATGTGGCGCGCATTCATCAGGCTGTCGCCCAGCAAAAGGGGTTGGACCTGCGGCTGGAGCTGGCCCCTGAGCTGGAAGGCACCTGGGTCGGCGATGCGCGCCGGATCGGGCAGGTGATCCATAATCTTTGCGGTAACGCACTGAAATTCACGGATCAGGGCCACGTCACCCTGACAGGCAAGGTGTCCACGGAAGGCAATCTGCACCTTTGCGTTTGCGACACCGGGATTGGCATGACGCCAGAACAACTGCGCCGGGTGCGCAACAAGTTCGAACAGGCCGACAACTCGATCACCCGAACATTTGGCGGCACCGGTCTGGGGCTGGCAATCGTCACCGAGCTGACCGAGATGATGGGCGGCGATTTTCAGATAGAATCGCAGCAGGGACGCGGGACCGAAGCGCGTGTCATCCTGCCGCTGCAACGCGGTACTGCCCCCACTGAGGCAAAAGAGACACCAACGGCTGTCACCGCGACCACCTCCCACCCTGCCGCTCCGATGCGCATCCTCGTTGCAGAGGACAACGCCACCAACCGTCTGATCCTGAAAAAGATGCTGTCCAAATTGGACCATGACCCGATCATGTGTTCGGACGGGCAAGAGGCACTCGATACCTGGCAGGCGCAGGAGGTCGATTGTCTGCTGTTCGATATATCAATGCCGCGGCTCAGCGGTCTTGAGGCGCTTGCCAAGATCCGCCGACACGTCGCGGACACGGGCGGAGAGATGCCGCCCTCCGTCGCCTTCACGGCCAACGCGATGCCGCATCAGATCGAAGAGCTCAAGGCCGCCGGTTTCGATGATGTTCTGACCAAGCCGATCCGGTTTCAGGACCTGTCAGACTGTTTGACCAACCTCGCTGCCCGGGCCGCAAGCCCCAGCAAGGTCTAACGATATTGGTGGGGCCATCTGGTTCTGTCTTTGATGCCAAACCGGCCCCTTAATAGCATGAGAGCCAGCAGAACGCTGGCCCTCTTCACTTTGCAAACAATGCGCCAATTCAGGGCCTTAATCCATCATCAGCCCCGGCAGCCATGTACCCACTGCAGGCTGCCACACCAGCAGCGCAAGGATCGCCAGTTTGATCACCAGAAACGGCGTCACGGCCGCATAGATCTGCTTCATGCCGATCCCGTCAGGGGCGACCCCGCGCATCACGAACAGCAACAGGCCGAATGGCGGCGTCAGCAGGCCGATCTCCATCGTCAGCAGGTAGACAACCCCAAGCACCAGATCATTGATCCCCAGTTGCGCCGCCAGTGGCACGAAGACCGGCACCGTCACCATCAGCATCGAGACCTGATCGATAAAACAGCCAAGCAGTAACAGGATCACGATCATGCCGATCAGCACGCCAACCGGGGTCGGATCCACCGCGTTGATCGCCTTGATCAATCCGTTGGTGGCACCGCTGAAGGACAGGATCTGCGAAAAGGTCTGACTGGCGGCCATGATGAACAGGATCATCACCGACAGCTTTACCGTCTCGATCAGGGCCTTGCCGATCTTCTCGAACGTCAGCGCCCGGTAGGCGGCACCTGCGCCCAGCGCTGCAAGGCACCCCAAGGCGGCGGATTCGGTCGGGGTCGCAATCCCAAGAAGCAAGCTGCCGATCACCACCGCGAACAAGGCGCTGAGCGGTGCCACGTAGATCAGGAACGGCCGCCACCGTTCGGATAGGGACATCGTCGGCGGATCATCCGGAGGCGCGACCCGCGGGTCCATCAGGCTGCGCAGGATGATGTAAGCCACGAAAGAACCCGCCAGCAGCAAGGCCGGGACAACGCCTGCGACAAGGAGACCAGAAATGGAAATGCCCGCAAGGCTGCCCACCAGAACCGCAAGGGCCGAGGGTGGGATCAGCATGGCGATGGCGCCCGACGCCATGATCGGCCCCATCGCCATGGTGGGGTGATAACCGCGTTGCAACATGCCCGGCATCATGGTCGAGCCGAGCATGGCCGTATTGGCGATCGTCGAACCGGACAGCGCTGCAAAAATTGTGCCGCCGAAAACGGTCACCACGGAAAGGCGCCCGGGCACCCGAGTCACCACCCGTTCGATCGCGTCGATGGCGCGATGCGCGATGCCGGTCTGGAACAGGATCTCCCCCATCAGGATGAACAGCGGGATCGGCGCCATCTGAAAATTCGCAACCGATTGCGTGGCATTGCGCGCCAGTTGCAAAAGGCCCCGATCTCCGCCGAGGATTTCAAAGGCCCCGATCATGGTCACGGTGATAAAGGCAAAGGCCACCGGCAGCCCCAGAAGGAGCAGTGCCGCCAGACCGCCCAGCATCCAAGAAAGCGTAACAATCCAATCCATCAGCAGGTCTTTCAGAGGCCAGTCAGCGGCGCATCATCCTGCACCGGGCGCGCAATCTTGCGCAGGAATTCAAGGGTACAGAGCAGCATCGACGCGGGCAGCGGGATGAAGGTCCACCATTCGGGAAAGGTGAAGGCCGTGCGCACCATGGAGCCGCGGCCCTGCGATTGCATAAGCGCCTCGAACGCGTACCAGCCCATCACCGCGCAGGTCGCCGCGCCGATCAGGCAGGTCATCACCAATGCGCCGCGCCGCGCGGCAGGCGGCAGGGCGCGGGTGATCAGATCGACCTGCACATGGGCATTGATGTGCAGCACCCAAGGCGCCGCCAGAAAGGTTGCCACCATCAAGGCGTATTCAATCGCATCAAGCGCGCCGTAGATCACCGGCAGGCCAAGATTGCGCAGAACAACGTTGAGCGGGATCACCAGCGTGATTGCCGCGATCAGGCCCGCGCTCAGCACAGCCAGAGCGCGCAACAGCGCTGAGAAGGGTTTGTCGAAGAGTGTCATGGCGGCTCCGGTTGGGGGCGGCTCTGAAGAGGGGCAGCCCCGACCGGAGCCGCCCCTCTCGTGTTACTTCAGCAGGCAGGCCTGCAGCTTTGCGCCAAGGTCGGCGTCGATCTTCATGACCTCGCCCCAGCCCTCTTCCTGAGCGGTGGTGTTCCAGGTCGCAGCGGCCTCCCCTTCGAAGGTCAGCGTCTTGATACCGGCATCTGCCTGTGCCTTTGCCTCGGCCGCGTTGCGGCCGACGTTCATGGCGTTCTGCTCTTCGATCCAGGCCGCGCCCTTTTCCAGCAGCGCGCGCTGTTCGTCATCCAGACCGTTCCAAGCGTCGAGATTGACGAGGAAGTTGACATCGACCTGATAGAACCCCGGATCGACGCGATAAGCCGTCTGTTCGTGCCAGCCGAGATCCAGAACCCCCTGGCTGGGCCAGCCGTATCCGTCGATCGCACCGCGCTCCAGTGCGGTATAGACCTCGCCCGGGGCGGTGCGGACCAGTGTGGCGCCCAGTTTCTCGAACATGGCGCGGTAAACCGGCGTGGTGCGCAGCGTCAGACCGGTCAGGTCGGGGCCTTCCAGCGGTTTGGTCAGATAGAGGTGATAGTTCATGTGATCGCCGACGCGGGCGAGATATTTCACGTTCATCTGGTCCTGGTGGATGCTGTCGACCAGTTCATAACAGCCGTTTTCGCGCTGCTCCTGAATGGTGTTCTGGGCCAGATGCAGCGCATCGCCAGTGGGCACGAGGTTCGGGTAGTAGGCGGTGGTGTTGTTGGCAATATCGACGATGCCAGCCTGAACCGCGTTGCCCAGTTCGAACGGCGGCACGGCTTCGGGACCACCCAGAAGCTCGATCTGGACCACGCCCTTGCCGTTCTCGTTCACCCAGTCGACGAAGGCTTCAAAATCGCGAGAGAAGGTGGTGCCGGTAGCAAATGCGGTGACAGCCCGCAGCGACACCTCCTCCGCCTGCGCGGCAGATGTCCCCAGAGCGGTCGCCGCGACAAGCGCAATGGTGGCGGCAGATGAACGGAAAGTCATGTGTGTCTCCCTGACTGAAATCAGGCGCGCCGGTGGACTTTTTTGAACGTCCGGTTGTTGTTTAGGCGGCCTGGCGATGGCGGACCATCTGGCGTTTGCTTTATGCTTGAAATTTCAAGCCTCAAGTAATTTATGTGCAAAATCAAGTATTTTTTATACATGTATTGCAAGGTCTTACTAAAAATCCCCCGACTCTTTCCAAGGCCGGGGGATCACATCTTGCAACCGGAATATTCGGCAGTCCAGCGCGGCCGGATCAGGCGCCCAGACGGCAGTACAGCCCTGCGGCCAGTCGGGCACGTTCGACGAGGCTGTCGATCTCGATATGCTCGTTCAGGGTATGCAAACCTTTGCCGCGCACCCCAATGGAATCGAGGGTCGGAAGCCCCATGAAGCCGGTGAAATTGCCGTCCGATCCGCCCCCGGCAGAGCCTGCGGGCAGCTCGAACCCGATGTCACCCGCGATGCCGCGCGCCACTTCCAGCATCGCCATGGTGCCGGGCTGATCCGGCTCCCAGACCGGGCGGGTGACGCCGCGACGCACCTCCATGATGACATCGCCCTCGGTCGAGTTCAGCGCCATCATCTCTGCGACGCCATCATCCAGCAGTTCCTGCGTTTTGGCCATGGTCAGCACCTCGGCATCGCAGACAGAGGACACGCAGTTGACCCATTTCCCGGCGTTGATCACCCCGACAGAGAAGGTGCAGTCCTCGTTGGTCATGCCTTCGATCACCGCCACGTTGCGGGCCATCTCGGCAATAGCTGATCGTCCCTCGGACAAAGCCCAGCCTGCGTGGCTTGGCCGCCCTCTGGTCTGAAGGTTGAAACGCGCAATCGCGTAGCGGCCGATCACTGCGCCACCATCCGGCCGGGCGGGTTCCGGCACCAGGATATACTGGTGGCGCGCGGCTTCCATCTCGATCAGGCGGCGGGCCATTGGGGTGCCGATTTCCTCATCCGGGGTGAAAAGGAAAGTCACTGGCAGCGGTGTTTCGATCCCGGCTGCCAGGATCTGGCGCATAGCCTCAAGGTAGACGTAGTTGCCGCCCTTCATGTCCATGATCCCGGGACCATAGCAAAGGTTGCCCTCGCGCCGGAACGGCAGCTTTTCCAGCGTACCGACCGGGTGCACGGTATCAAGGTGACCTAGCACCAGAATGCCACCTTCACCCGCGCGGGGATGCGGCATGGTCGCGCGCACACTATCGCCCAGCCCCATACGGCCCGGAATACGTTCGACCCGTGCGCCCAGCGCCGCCAGATCGTGCTGCGCAACATCCATCATGCGGTTCACAGCCGCGGCGTCAAAGGTGGGGCTTTCTGTTTCCACCCACAGCCGCAGCCCTTCGAGCATCTCATCCGCGTCAAAGGGCAGATCCAAGGGATCTTTCGTCATGCTCAGTTCCTTTTCAGACGGGTTTCGATGATCCGCGCATAGACCGAAGCGCCGACAGGCAGGATCGCATCATCCAGCACAAAGGCGGGGTTGTGCAGCGGCACGGTGCCCGCGTGACCAACGCGGCAGTAGGCGCCCGGCACCACCTGCAGCATATCGGCGAAGTCTTCCGATCCAGTCGCCTGATCTTCGGTGATCACCGCCATATCAGGGCCGACGATGTCTGCGGCAGCTTCGATATAGGCCTGAGACAGCTCCGGATCGTTCTGCAGCACGTCAAAGACATTGCGCAGGGACACCTCGATCTCCACCCCATAGGCCGCGGCCATACCGGCGCAGAGTTCCTTCATGCGCGCCTCGGCCATTTCGATCACATCGGCGTGGAAATAGCGGATGGTGCCGGCGATGCTGGCGCTGTCCGGAACCACGTTATAGGCAGAGCCGGAATTGAACTTGGTCACCGACAGAACCAACGGTTTGGTGGGCGGCGTGTTGCGGCTGACGACGCTTTGCAGCTGCTGCACCAGCGCGGTGGCAATCACGATCGGGTCCTTGGACTGGTGTGGCATGGCGGCATGGCTGCCGGTGCCGGAGACGGTGATGTCAAAGAAACTGGCCCCGGCCATCGCCGGGCCGGGGGTGATCTCCACACGCCCCGGCTCGCCATTGGGACTGTTGTGCACGCCGTAGATCTCATCGACCGGGAATTGTTCGAACAGGCCTTCCTCGATCATCCGGCGGGCGCCGCCAAGACCTTCTTCGGCGGGCTGGAAGATCAGAACGGCGGTACCGTCGAAATCGCGGGTTTCAGCCAGGTAGCGCGCAGCCCCCAGCAGCATGGTGGTATGGCCATCGTGGCCACAGGCATGCATCTTGCCCGGGTTGGTCGAGGCAAAGGAAACGCCGGATGCCTCGACGATGGGCAGCGCATCCATATCGGCGCGCAGGCCGATGCGACGGTTGCCGCCTCCCTGCCCCTTGATGATCGCGACAACGCCGGTGCCGCCCAGACCTTCGTGCACCTCGTCAACGCCATAGGCGCGCAGCTGCTCTGCCACGATACCAGAGGTGCGGGTTTCTTCAAATCCCAGCTCGGGATGGGCGTGCAGATCCTGACGGATCGCGGTCAGCTCGGCGGCGAAATCCTCAATTTTGGGAAGAACGCTCATGCATAGTCTCCTGCTATCTGTGACGCGCCGGGAAGGGCGCGAAAGTTGGCAAAGTCCCAATGGCGGCCGGGAGCGGCCTCGATCAGGCTCTGGGTATATTCATGGGCCGGGTTCGCCAGCACATCGGCGGCGCGGCCCTGTTCCACCACGCGGCCGCGCTGCATGACGATGACATCGTCGCAGATCTGGGCAGCCACACGCAAATCGTGGGTGATAAACAACATGCCTATACCAAAACGCGCCTGCACGTCGTCCAAAAGCTCCAGCACCTGCGCCTGTACGCTGACGTCCAATGCGGAAACAGCCTCATCCGCCACAAGAAGGTTCGGTCGCATGGCCACGGCGCGGGCGATGGCAATCCGCTGACGCTGCCCACCAGAGAACTGATGAGGATAGCGGTCAAGCGCGTTGCGCGGCAGGTCCACCAACTCCATCAGATCACCGGCATGATCCATAGCTTCGTCTTTCGAGGTGCCAAAGTTGATCGGCCCCTCGCACAGAGAGCGCGCCACGGTCCAGCGCGGGTTCAGCGAGCGATAGGGATCCTGAAACACAATCTGGAAGTGCTTGCGATGGGGCTGCAACTGGCGGCGGCTTAGGCGCGCGACTTCGGTGCCCGCAACCGCGACAGAGCCGTCCGTGGGATCAATCAGCCGCATGATACAGCGCGCAACGGTGGATTTTCCAGAACCGCTTTCACCAACGATGCCAAGGGTTTGTCCCGGCGCAATGTCGAAATTCACATCCTGAGCGGCGCGCACCTCGTCATTCTTGCGGAAGACACCGCCGCCGCCATAGACCTTTTCCAGCCCGCCGACTTTCAGCACCGGCTCGGCGCCCGTGGGCGCACGCGGGGCGCGGGGCGCCAGGTTCGGAACCGCCTGCAACAGTTTGCGGGTATAGTCCTCCTGCGGCGCGGTCAGCAGCTCGGCAATCGGCGCGCGTTCCACGATCTGGCCCTGCTGCATGACGCAGACGGTATCAGCGATCTCGGCCACAACGCCCATGTCGTGGGTAATGAACAGAACAGCGGTGCCGTGGCGCTCCTGCATCTCGGCGATCAGCTTTAGGATCTGCTGCTGGGTGGTGACATCCAGAGCCGTTGTCGGCTCATCCGCGATCAGCAGATCCGGGTCCAGCACCAGTGCCATGGCGATCATGATCCGCTGCCGCTGCCCGCCCGAAAGCTGATGCGGAAAGGCGGAATAGATGCGCTGCACATCCGGCAGGTGCACCTGCTCCATGATGTCGAGGGTGCGCGCCTTCGCCTCAGCTGCCGACAGATCGGTGTGCATACTCAGCACCTCTTCAATCTGTTCACCGACCCGCAGCACCGGGTTCAGCGCCGTCATCGGCTCCTGAAAGATCATCGCCACGCGTTTGGCGCGCAGCTCGCGCATCTGCGACGCGCTGGCGGCGGTGATCTCCACCTCCTTGAGGTCGATGCGCCCGCCGGTGATCTCAAGCGCGCCCTTGGGCAACAGCCCCATAGTTGCCAGCGAGGTCACCGATTTGCCCGAGCCGCTTTCACCCACCAGGCACAGGGTTTCACCGGCGCGGATGTCGATATCGATGCCGCGCAGCACCGGATCGGTCATGCTGGTCCCGCTGAGCCCGACGGTCAGGCCGCGAATGGTCAGAACCTGTTCCGCCTGCGAGAAGTCCTTGGATTTGAACTGCATCTTATGCCTCCCGTTTCTTCAGACGCGGATCCAGAAGGTCACGCGCGGTATCGCCCAGAAGGTTGATCGACAGGATGCAGAGCGACAGCATCACCCCCGGCCAGAAGATCAGACCCGGCTTGATCTGGAAGAAGGTGCGCCCCTCCGCCATGATATTGCCCCAGGTCGGGATCTCGGTAGAAACGCCTGCGCCCAGGAAGCTGAGGATCGCTTCGATCAGGATCGCGGAGGCGCAGATATAGGTGCCTTGCACGATCAGCGGCGCCAATGTGTTCGGCATCAGGTGCTGGATCAGGATCTTCGGCATCGAAGAGCCCAGCGCGATGGCCGCCTCCACATAGGGTTCCTCGCGCGCGCTCAGCACGACTGAGCGCACCAGCCGCACCACGCGGGGCACCTCGGGGATGGTGATAGCGAGGATGACGGAATGCAGGCTTGGCCCGTTGAGGGCAACCAGCGCAATCGCCAGCAGGATCGCCGGGATCGCCATCAAGCTGTCCATGATCCGCATGATGACCCCGTCGGCAGCGCGGAAGAAGCCCGCAACCAGACCGATGGCAAGGCCGATGGCGACGCTGACCACGGCCGCGCCCACGCCGATCAGCAGCGACACGCGCCCGCCGGTCATCACCCGGCTGAAGATGTCGCGACCGTATTGGTCGGTGCCAAGGATATGCGCCTCTGACGGCGGTTTCAGGCGCGCCAGCGCATCCATCGAAAGCGGATCATAGGGCACATAAAGCGGCGCCAAAAGCGCGGCCAGCACGATGAGCGTCAGCATCAGCGCGGCCAGCATCGGCCCCAGCCCAAGGCGGGCGCCCGCAGGCAGCGACAACAGGCGGATCAGCGGCTGAAAGGCGCTCTGACTGGAGGAAGAATGATCGGTCATGTCAGTAACGGATCCTCGGGTCAAAGAAGGAATAGGAGATGTCCACCAGAAGGTTGACCAGCACGTAGATGCCCGCGGTCAGCAGGATCATCGCCTGGATCACCGGGTAGTCACGCGCGAGGATGGCATCGACGGTGAGACGCCCGATCCCGGGGATGTTGAACACGCTTTCGGTGACCACCACGCCGGAAATCAGCAGCGCAAAACCGGTGCCGATGATGGTGAGGATCGGAACTGCCGCGTTGCGCAGCGCATGGCGGAACAGCACCGTGTTCTCGCGCACGCCCTTGGCACGGGCGGTGCGGATGTAATCCTCGCCCAGCACCTCAAGCATGGATGCGCGGGTCATCCGGGCAATCAGCGCCACATAGATCGTCGCCAGTGTCAGCGAGGGCAGGATGGCGCGGATGAAGAAATCGCCCAGCCCGTCGGTCGGGGAGGCATAACCCTGTACAGGTACCCAGCGCAGTTCGATGGCAAAGATCTGGATCAACACATAACCGATCACGAAGACCGGCACCGAAAAGCCGAGGACAGAGAAGGACATCACCGCAAAATCGGCCCAGGTCCGGTGGCGCCAGGCGGCGATCACCCCCATCGGCACGGCCAACAGGACCGAGATGATGATGGTCATCAGGGCGATATTGATGGTCGGCCCCAGGCGGTCCCCGATCATGTCAGCCACCGAGGTGTTGGAAATCAGGGAGGTCCCGAGATCGCCCTGCAGCATCTGCCCGGTCCAGGTGAAGAACTGCACATGCAGCGGGTCATTGAGGCCAAGATTGTCGCGGATCCGTTCAAGCTGTGCCGGAGTGGCGGCGTCGCCTGCAAGAATGGCTGCCGGATCGCCCGGTGTCAGCCGGAGCAAAAGAAAGACGAAGACGGCCACGATGATCATGACTGGAACGGTCGCCAGGACGCGCTTCAGGATATAGCTGAGCATAGACAGCTACCTTTTGAATTAGTGTGGAAAAGCCGGGGCGCGGGAGAGTTCCGCGCGCCCCGGAAGTCGGGGGAGGGATTAGTCTTCCTTGGTCACGTTCCAGAACACCGGAACCGGCGAGGGGATCATGTTCTGGATCGCGTTCTGACGCGCCTGCGGCATGGTGTATTCGCCAAGGTGGATGTAGTTCACGTTGTCCATCACGTGTTCCTGGATCTTCACCGCAACCTCTTTGCGTTCCGCATCAGAGGCCGCTGCGACAAAGTCGGAGCGCAGGGCCTCGATCTTCTCATCCGAAGGCCAGCCGAACCAGGCATCGTCGCCACGGCCGTTGACCATCACGTTGATCAGCGGGTCCGAGATTTCAGGCACCATCCAGTTGGTGAAGAAGATGTTCCAGCCACCTTCTGCCGGGGGCAGCTGCTGGGCACGACGGTTCACAACGGTCTGCCAGTCCATCGGCTGCATGTCGACGTTGAAGCCCGCTTCGCGCAGGGCCTGCGCCGCGACTACCGGCTGGTTCGACAGGCTGACCACATCGGTCGGCGCCATCAGAACGATGGGCGTGCCATCATAACCGGCTTCTTCCAGCAGGGCCTTTGCCTTGTCCGGATGCGCGCCGGAAGTGATCGCTTCGGCACCGGCCTCGTCGCCCAGCGGCGTGTCACAGCCAAAGATCGCACCGCAGACCTTGTAGTAGGACGGATCGCCCATCATGGTCGCCAGCACGTTTTCCTGGCTCAGTGCTTCCAATGCGGCCTGACGGACCTTCGGATTGTCAAAAGGCGCGTGCAGGAAGTTCGGGCGGCCAATGGTCACGTAACCCAGCGGGTCGCGGGTTTCGACAGTGACATCCGGTGCGGTTTGCAGGATCGGCAGCAGGTCGACCTGAACCTGTTCAAGGTAGTCGATTTCACCGGCAGCCAGCGCGTTGATGGCGGTCAGCGAGTCCGGCATGGTGGTCCAGACCACCTTGTCGACGTTCACGACCTTGCCACCGGCCATCCAGCTCGCTTCTTCGCTGCGCGGCACGTAACCATCAAACTTGCTGTAGGTGACCGAAACGCCGGGTTCGTATTCATCGGTTTCAAACACGAAGGGACCGGAGCCGACATATTCGGTGATGGTCTCATCCGCCGAGGTCTCTGCCACACGCTTGGGCATGATGAAGGGCGGAACCGCCGACTGTTTGGAAATCACGTTCATCAGCGGCGGGAAAGGTTCGGACAGGGTCCAAACGACGGTCTTGTCGTCGGTCGCCTCAAGGCTTGCGGTGACGTCAAAAATCATCTGACCGCCACTGTCACGCTTGCCCCAGCGGGTCAGCGAGGCAACAACATCTTCACCGGTGACCGGCGCGCCATCGTGGAACTTCAGCCCGTCGCGCAGGGTGAATGTATAGGTCAGCCCGTCGTCAGAGACCGCAAATTCGGCCATCTGGGGCTGCGGCTGGAAGTTTTCATCAACGGCGGTCAGGACGTCATAGACCATATAGCCGTGGTTGCGAGTGATATGCGCAGTAGTAATCACCGGGTCCAGAACACGGAGGCCCGAGTGCATCACTGCCGTGATCACCTTTTCTTCTTCGGCCTGGGCCGCAAGCGGTGTCAGCATGGTGGCACCCGCCATCAGCGTTGCAGCCATGCTGCCGCGCAGGGCGGAAAGGGGACGAAGTGTTTTCATTCTTGTTTTCCCTGTTGTTGTGAGGAGGAACGGTTCTGTTGTTTTTGGTTTTGGGCTCCGGCGAAACACCCGCCGAAACCAGGGCGCAGGGCGCCGTATGAGTTCAGGACCCGAAGACGGGTCCGTTGGGGGACAGGCGCAGGCCTGTCCGCAGCCGCGTGAACGGCAGGTCTGCCGGGCTGAAGGCCATCGGCCCCGGCGCCAGACAGACCAAGGTTTTCCCGGCGATCGGATCGAAATCCGCCCGGAAATGGGTTGAGCTCTTGAGAACGAGAATGGATTGGTCCTCAGGCGTGATGCCGACAAAGCGGAACATCTCACGGTCGGCGAGCTGGGCAATCTGGCTGGTGACCACCACCCGCACGCCGCCGATCCGCAGACAGGCTGCGGGGCTGAGATCGAGCCAGGTGCCCCCATAATAAGGACCGGTCGCCTGCAGCTTGTCCGTGACCAGCCGCTCCACCACCGCTTCGGCTTCAAACGGCACGTCCTCAGGGAAATCCGGGTGCCCGCCAAGGGACAGCGTCACGCTGGCCCCCTCCCCCGCAGCAAAGGCGCGCGAAACGGACTCAGGATCCACGATCAGGCCAAGGGCTGCATTCTGTGCCTCCGCTTCGACCAGCGCGCGCAGCATGCCGGTTGTGGTGGCAGCACCGCCAGCACCGGGGTTGTCCTGCGTATCGGCCAGCACGATTGGGCCCTTAACGCCTGTGGCCAGAAGCCGCTGCGCCTCGGCCACGCCTTCGGCTGCCGTATAGGTCCGGCTGTCAAAGGCGCTTTCGGCCTCCCCGTAGGCCGCCGCGATCTGGTCGACCGCAGCTTCTGCCGCCTTTTGTGTCGGGGCAAATGCGATGGCGCAGGGGCTACAGTCAGGAATATCCGCTGCCGGGAAACCCATGAACAGGGAGGCCGCTGTGCCCGCATCGTCCATTTGCGCGACCGAACGATAAAGGGATGCGGCAGGCTCCATCGTCGTGCTCTGGAACGAGATCGGGACCAGATAGGGCAGGCTGCGATAGGCCTTGGCCGGGAGGGTTCCGCTGCGCAGGATATCATCCAGCAGCCGCGCCGCGCGGGCGCCTGTCTCTGCCATGTCCACATGCGGATAGGTGCGAAAACCGGTCAGCACATCGACCATTTCCACCAGCCGCCGCGAGATATTGCCATGCAGGTCCAGCGCCGCGGCAATCGGCACATCCGGTCCAACGACCGCCCGCACACGAGTGGCAAGCTCACCCTCGCCATCATCCAGATGAGTGGTGACCATGGCGCCGTGTAGATCGAGGAAGACACCATCCAGCGGTCCGGCCGCCCGGATGCCTTCTACGATGCGTTTGGCGATGCTTTCAAAGGCCTCTTCGGTCACATGCGCCGACGGGATAGCCCCCGCCCATAGAACCGGCTCCACCTGCCAGCCGCGCTCTGCCGCGACGGTCAGGGCACCGCTGATGCCCAGATTCACACCCTTGCCCGCCTCCAGCAGCGCCGCGCCTTCGGTCAGCGGGATATAGCCGCCGCCCTGCTGAAAGGCCGGTAGATCCGCGGGGTTGGGCGCGAAGGTGTTCGTCTCGTGAAGAAATCCGGCCAGGGCGACCCGCATCAGTCATCACTCCGTAAAGAACAAGGTTGCCGCAACGGCAACCTTGCTAAATGTATTATATAGTGATACAGTTGTATCATGAATCAATCGTAGGCATCCAATTTCGGATTCGTCAACACTCAGGCGGACTCATGCGACCCAATGTCAGAACAACCCCGGGCAAAGAGCTGAAATTCGAAGCAGAAGAGGGCGATGCGCTTTTTGTGCGTTCTGCGGCGCGGGCCATGCAGGTCCTTGCGGCCTTTCACGGGGTCAACAAGGCGCTTAGCCTGAGTGAAATCGCCAAGCTGTCGGGGCTGGATCGCTCCGCCACCCAACGCATCGTCCACACGCTGGCAAAACTGGACTATGTCCGGCGCAGTTCGGATGATCGCGGCTATCTGCCCGGCCTGCGCCTTCTGGATCACACGCTGGATGTGCTGCGCCTCGACCCCTTGGTGCAAAAGGCAACGCCGGTCCTGCTGGAGCTGCGCCGCTCCCTGCGGGAACGCATCGACCTCAGCCTGTTTGACGACACCCGGATGATTTACGCCTTCCGCATCCAAAGCAAACGCGAGACGTTTTATGCGACGCTCGTTGGCCACAGCGTTCCGGCCTTTGCCACGGCGGGTGGGCGCGCGGCGCTGTCGCTGATGACCGATGATGAGGTCCGGGAGGTTCTGGGCAGGTCCGAATTGATAGAATACACCGCCGCAACCCGCACCGATCCCGAGGAAATTCTGGAGCAGGTCCGGATTGCACGTACCAATGGCTATGCGGTGATCGTCGATGAATACCTGCGCGGCGAAGTCGCCATCGGCGTCGGCATTTCACGCGACGGGCGCCCCATCGGCGCCATCCACGTTGCAGGCTCGCTCTCTGAATGGTCGCAGGACGAATTCGAACGTCAGGCCGCGCCGGTGGCGATGGAAGCCGCACGCGATATCATGGCCAGCCTGTAGGGGCTTTGACCACGGCCAAACCGGGCGCCGTTGTTACCTATGCGGTGGTGTAATCGAGTTTGCGACATCCAGCAGATAAGGCACCAACTCGCGCTCGACCCGCTCAATCGTCCAGTGGAAGGCAGAGACAGAACATTGCACCGACGCGCGGGCAATGCCGTTGGGGCCGCGGATCGGTGCGGAAATCCCGATCTCGTTCAGGATCATCTGATCCTCAGTCAGACTGAAGCCGCGCTCTGCGGTTCGGGTGATCTGCCGCCCCAGTTCTTCGCGGTCCATGGTGGTGCGAGCGGTCATCTGCCGCAGCGGCCAGTTTTCCAGTGCTTCCGCAACATCCTCAGGCGCCCAGGTGGACAGAATCGCCTGCCCGGGCGAAGTGGACAGCGCTGGCAGGCTGCGCCCGACCAGCATCGCTTCGAAGTTGGTCCGCTGGCAGGGCAGCCGGGTGACATAGACGATATTGGTGCCGGAGATTTCAGCCAGGTTCACCGTCTCGCCCAGCCGCTGTGACAGTTCGATCAGTTTTGGCATCGCCAGCGCCACCAGATGATCGGACCAGTAATAGGCATAGGCCAGCCCGAGCCAGGCATGGGTCGGACGGAATCTCTTGGTCACCGGATCCCGGTTGAGAAAGCCTTCGACCGCCAGGGTATTGGCCAGCCTCTGCACCGCGCTTTTGTCCATTCCGCTGAGCTTGACCAGTTCGGTCAGCGACAACTCAGTATGGTTGCGGTCGAATATTTTAAGTAGTTTCAGACCCTTGGCCAGAGAGGACACATAAAGCGTGTCCTGCTTCCGGGGGGTAGCACTGTTATCGCCACCGGCGTCACCGGACATTTTTCGACTTGACGACATGGGACAGGCTGCCCTCTTATGACATTATTGTGATAGTGAGTATCATATAATAATACCAATGTCAAACCCTGAGTACTGTTGCACCCTATGGCAGCCCTTCAGGTCAACATGGAGTAAACATGAAACGCTTTCTGATCCCCGCGACCGTTCTTGCGCTCAGCGCTGCAGCTGCGCATGCAGACAAGTCCGAAGACGTGCTGAATGTGGCCTTCACCAAAGAGCTGGAGAACGTCGACAGCTACTTCAACTCCTCCCGTGAAGGCGTTGTGCTGCAGCGCGCGGTCTGGGACGGTCTGATCTACCGCGATCCCATCACCAACGAATACAAGGGTAACCTTGCAACCTCTTGGGAGTGGATCGACGATCTGACGCTGGAGCTGAAACTGCGTGAAGGCGTGACCTTCCACAACGGCGAACCCTTTGATGCGGACGATGTGGTCTACACCGTGAACTTCGTTGCCGAAGAACAGAACGGCGTGAAGACCCAGCGCAACGTCAACTGGATGAAATCGGCCGAGAAGGTCGACCAGTACACCGTGCGCATCAACCTGAAAGCCCCCTTCCCCGCCGCGATCGAATTCCTCTCCGGTCCGGTCTCGATGTATCCGAATGAATATTACGCCAAAGCCGGTCCCTCGGGCATGGGCCTGGAGCCCGTCGGCACCGGTCCCTACAAGGTGGTTTCGGTCGACCCGGGCAAGCATTTCGTGCTGGAGAAATACGAAGGCTACCACGACAGCCCCAAAGGCCAGCCCGAAGTCGGCACCGTCGACATCCGCACCATCCCCGATGTGAACACGCAGATGGCGGAACTGTTCAACGGCTCGCTGGATCTGATCTGGCAGGTGCCGTCTGATCTGGCGGAAAAGCTGGAGCAGATGGGCAAGTTCACCGTTGCCAACGAAAGCACCATGCGCATCGGTTATCTGACGCTGGATGCCGCCGGTCGCACCGGTGAAGACAACCCCTTCACCGACGTACGCGTGCGCCGCGCGGTGGCCCATGCCATCGACCGCGAGGCATTGGTTTCGGCGCTGCTCAAAGGTAAGAGCCAAGTGATTTCCACCGCCTGCTTCCCCAGCCAGTTCGGCTGCGATCAGGATGTGGTCTCCTATGAATACGACGTCGAAAAAGCCAAGGCCCTGCTGGCCGAAGCGGGATACCCCGATGGGTTCAAGACCGAGTTCTACGCGTACCGCAACCGCGACTACGCCGAAGCGATCTCCAGCTTCCTGAACGCTGTCGGCATCGACACCGATTTCAAGATGCTGCAGTACTCTGCCCTGCGCGAACTGCGCATGAAGAGCGGCACGCCGGTCTCCTTCCAGACCTGGGGCTCCTACTCGATCAACGACACCTCGGCGATCACCAGCCAGTTCTTCAAGCTCGGCTCGCTTGACGATGCCCGCGACGAAGAAGTTGCCGGCTGGCTCGATACCGCTGACAGCGCCACCGATCCCGAAGTGCGCAAGGAAAACTATTCCAAGGCACTGAAAAAGATCGCGGATCAGGCCTATTGGGTGCCGATGTTCTCCTACAACACCAACTACGTCTTCTCTCAGGATGTGGCCTACACCCCCACCGCCGATGAAGTCCTGCGCTTCACCGACATGGAATGGAAGTAAGCTGATCCCTGCGGCGGGGCCCCGGCCCCGCCGTCTCTGCTCCCCGCCCTGCCCGGGTGGTTCTCCCTTACCCTGCCCAGCAAATGAGGTTCCCCTTGCTGCGTTTCATACTGAAGCGGGCCGGGCTGGCCATATTGGTCGCCCTTACGGTCTCGTTGATTTCCTTTAGCCTGCTGTTTTTGTCCGGTGATCCCGCCACGGCGATCGCGGGCGAACATGCCAGCGATCAGGATGTCGAAGCCATCCGCCGCATCTACGGGTTTGATCGCCCGATGCTGGTTCAATACTGGGACTGGCTGGTCAGTGCCCTGCGTGGCGATTTCGGCGAAAGCTACTATTTCAAGCTGCCGGTGGCGAGCCTGATCATGGACCGCCTGTCCATCACCATGACCCTGGGTGTCTGCGGCATTTCCTTTGCCCTGCTGACCGCTGTTCCGCTTGGCGTGGCTGCCGCGATCAAGCCGAACTCGCTGATCGACCGTCTGGCCCTGTTCCTGTCTGTTGCCGGTCAGGCGATGCCCAGCTTCTGGTTCGGCCTGATCCTCATCGTGGTCTTCTCGATTCAGCTTGGCTGGCTGCCGCCCTCGGGCACGGCAACGCCGCTGCACTTCGTGATGCCGACCATCGTGCTTGGCTACTACGCGATGCCCGCGATCATGCGTCTGACCCGTGCAGGGATGCTCGAAGTGCTGTCCTCGGACTACATCCGCACCGCCCGCGCCAAGGGCGCGCCAGAGGGGCTGGTGATGTTCAAACACGCGCTGCGCAACGCGATCATCCCGGTGGTGTCGCTGGCGGCCGTGCAGATGGGCTTCATGCTGGGCGGCTCGATCGTGGTTGAATCCATCTTCGCGCTGCATGGCGCAGGTTACCTCGCCTGGGAATCCATCAGCCGCAACGACCTGCCGACCGTGCAGGCGCTGATCCTTGTATTCTCGATGTTCTATATCGTTTTCACCTTCCTTGCCGACGTGTTGAACGCCTGGCTGGACCCCCGCATGAGGGCCGGATGACATGACCCAGACTGCTGATCCTCTTCTTCAGGACATTATCGGCCCGACCCCGGGCCAGCTGCTGCGCAAGCGAATCTTTGGCCATCAGGGCCTGTTGATTGGCGGCGTGGTGCTCGCACTGCTCGTCATCGTCGCGCTGTTTGCCCCCTATATCGCGCCGCATGATCCCTATGCCCAAAGCCTGCTCGCACGGATGGAACCGCCGGTCTTCCTTGGCGGCACATGGGAACATCCGCTGGGCACCGACCACCTTGGCCGAGACTACCTGTCGCGCCTGATCTATGGCGCCCGCGTGTCGCTGATGATCGGCGTCGTGGCGGCGCTGATCTCGGGCCTCATCGGCACCGCCATGGGCGTGGCCGCAGGCTATTTCGGTGGCCGCGTCGATGCGGTGGTGACCTTCCTCATCAACGTACGTCTGGCGATGCCCGTGGTGCTGGTGGCACTGGCCGTTGTCGCGATCTTCGGCGGCTCGCTCACCGTGGTGATCCTCGTTCTGGGTCTCTTGCTCTGGGACCGCTTTGCCGTGGTGATGCGCTCCTCGACCCTGCAGGTGCGCGGCCGCGAATATGTCGCCGCCGCCCGCGCCATCGGCTGTTCCAACACCCGCATCGTGATGTCGGAAATCATGCCCAATATCGTCAACAACCTGATCGTTGTCGTGACGCTAGAGATGGCCCACGCCGTCCTGCTCGAAGCGGCGCTGTCCTTCCTGGGTCTTGGCGTGCAACCGCCGACGCCCTCCTGGGGCCTGATGGTCTCCGAGGGCAAGCAGATGATGCTGTTCGAACCCTGGCTGGTTCTGATCCCCGGCTTTGTGCTCTTTGCGCTGGTTCTGGCGATCAACCTGCTGGGTGATGGTCTGCGCGACGTCACCGCACCTGAAAACCGCAACTGAGGGAGGCAGGCATGACTGACACACCGATACTCTCTGTCCGCAACCTGACGCTGGATATTCCCGTCGGCGGCGGCACCCTGCACGCCGTACGCGGCATCGATTTCGACCTCAACCGGGGCGAAACGCTCTGCATCGTTGGTGAAAGCGGCTCCGGCAAGTCCCTGACCTCGCTCGCGATCATGGGGCTTCTGGGCAAGAAGATCTCGCGCAAGGCGGATCAGCTGTCCTTTGACGGCATCGACCTGATGAAGACCAGCCAACGCGGCATGCGCAAGCTGCGCGGTCTTCGCATGTCGATGATCTTTCAGGAGCCGATGACCTCGCTCAACCCGGCCTATACCATCGGCGACCAGCTTACCGAGGCACTGCTGCTGCACAAACCGGTGTCGAAGGATCAGGCCCGCGCCCGCGCGGTGGAACTCCTGGAAAAGGTTGGCATCACCGCCGCCGAAAGCCGCCTGTCGCAATATCCGCACCAGCTTTCGGGCGGCTTGCGGCAGCGGGTGATGATCGCGATGGCTCTGATGTGTGAGCCGGAACTGATCATCGCGGATGAGCCGACAACCGCGCTCGACGTGACCATTCAGGCGCAGATCCTGCGGCTTCTGGTCGATCTGCAAAAAGAACTGGGCATGGCGATGATCCTCATCACCCATGACCTGGGCGTGGTGGCCCGTGTCGCCGACAAGGTTGCGGTGATGTATGCGGGCGAGCTGGTCGAGACTGGCCCCGCCACCGCCGTCTTCGAGTCCCCGGCGCACCCCTATACCCGCGGCCTGTTGCGCTGCATCCCGGTGCCCGGCAAGACCGAGCGCGGCGCTGAACTCGGCACCATCCCCGGCATCGTACCTTCGCTGGTTGGGGATGTGACCGGCTGCCCCTTCCGCACCCGCTGCGATCACGCAGTCGCGGCCTGCCGCGAACCGATCCCGCTGCGCGAACACGCCAGTTCCGATCACAACTTCCGCTGTGTCCACGCCGATGGCCACGCCCAGAACTCCGAAGAGGTGCCCGCATGAGCGATACTCCCGTGTTGGAACTGCGCAACGTGTCCAAGACCTATTCGGTCAAACAGGGCATGTTTTCCTCTCCCAAGCCGCTGAAGGCGGTCAATGACGTGTCGCTGAAGATCGGCCGCGGCGAGGTCCTTGGCCTTGTCGGGGAATCCGGCTGCGGCAAATCCACCCTCGCCAAGATCCTGCTGGGCCTTGAACAGCCTACCGAGGGTCAGGTGCTGGTGGATGGCAAGGAACTTGGCGCCCAGAACCGGTCGGAACTGGCCCGCCGCATCCAGCCGATCTTTCAGGATCCCTACTCCTCGCTCAATCCGCGTAAGAGCATCTACGACATCATATCTTTGCCGCTGCGGGTGCATAATGTCGGTGACAGCGCCAGCCAGGAAAAGGCGGTGCGCGAGATCCTGGACATCGTCGGCCTGCCCGCGCGGGTGATGAATACCTACCCCAGCCAGATGTCCGGCGGTCAGCGGCAGCGGGTGGCGATTGCCCGGGCGCTGATCATGAAGCCCGAGATCGTCATCTGTGACGAGCCAACCTCGGCGCTGGATGTGTCTGTGCAGTCGCAGATCTTGAACTTGCTTGCAGATCTGCGCCGTGAATTCGGCCTCACCTACCTGTTCATCAGCCATAACCTTGCGGTGGTGGAACACCTCGCGAACCGGGTGGCGGTAATGTACCTCGGCCGGATCGTCGAGGAAGCCAGTGTTGAAGGCCTGTTCGACCGCAGCCGCCATCCCTATTCCGATGCGCTGCTGCAATCGGTGCTGACCCCGGATCCCAACAAGGGCGTGCCGGACACGCACCTGGGCGCGGCCTACCCGAACCCGATTGCGCCCCCATCAGGCTGCCATTTCCACCCGCGCTGCGCCAAGGCAATGCCCCAGTGCAGCCAGCTTGCGCCCCAGACCGTTGCGACCGAAGATGGCCGCGTCGAATGCCACCTCTTTGACAGCGCCCAGACCTCTGCGGCCTGATCGGACAGAAAGGAAGACTCACATGATATCCAATCTCTCCTCGACGCAGGTGACCCGCAAGACGGTGATCGAAACCGAATACGGCGTCGTCGCAGCCCAGCACAGCCGCGCCGCCCGGATCGGGGCCGATGTGCTGGCCGCAGGCGGAGACGCGGTGGATGCCGCCGTCGCCGTCTCCTTTGCCATTGGGGTGGTCGAACCCTGGATGAGCGGCCCGGCCGGTGGCGGTGCCGCCATGCTCTGGCGCGCTGACGAAGGGCGCGCCTATGCACTCAACTACGGCATGCGCGCGCCCAAGGGGTTGAACGTCGCCGATTATCCGCTGTCCGGCGAAGGCAAGGCCGGCGATCTCTTCCCCTGGGAAAAGGTCGTCGAAGACCGCAACGTGCAAGGCGCCACCGCCATTGCGGTGCCGGGCACCGTCGATGGTGTGGGCAAGGCCCACGCGCGGTTCGGCAAGCTGCCGTGGAAGGACTTGCTGCAACCGGCCATCGCACTTGGCCGCGAGGGGCTTGCAGTGGACTGGTATGCGGCGCTGATCATCGCCTCGACCACCCGCGCGCTGGCGCAGGACGCCGACGCCGCGGCGCTGTTCCTTGAGGACGGTCAATGGCCAACCATCGCGGGCTGGACCAGCCTCGCGGACAAGCGTCTCGACATGTCCAAGATGGCTGATACCCTGTCTCAGCTGGCCGAGGCCGGGGCACGGGATTTCTACGAAGGTGACATCGCCGCCGCCATGGCCGCCGACGTGCAGGCCAAGGGCGGATCGCTTTCGGTCGAAGACCTTGCCAGCTATCATGCAGAGCTGCAGGATCCACTGTCCTTTGCCTATCGCAACGCACGGTTCAACGTGATGCCGGGGCTGACCGCCGGACCGACATTCCGCGATGCCTTTGCCCATCTCGAAGACGCCTTGACGCCCGGCGATCAACCGGGTGCAGAGGCCTATACCGCCTATGCCGCCGCGCTGAAGGCCGCCTATGCCAAACGTCTGTCGGGCATGGGCGATGATGGCGAAACGCCGGATGCCCCCGGTTGCACCACGCATTTCTCGGTGGTGGACCGTCACGGCAACATGGTGTCCCACACCCAAACGCTGCTGTCCATCTTCGGCTCCCGCGTGGTGTCGCCACAGACCGGATTGCTGATGAACAACGGCATCATGTGGTTCGACCCCGAGCAGGGCAAACCGAACTCGCTGGCGCCCGGTAAACGCTGCCTGATGAACGTCTGCCCTGTTCTGGGCGAGACTGAAAGCGGCAGCCGCTTTGCCTTTGGCGCATCCGGCGGGCGCAAGATCGTCTCGGCCGTTGCGCAGCTGTCGTCCTTTGTGGCGGACTTTGGCATGGACGTGGGCGAGGCTTTCCACCAGCCCCGGATTGATGTCTCCGGCGGTGAGACCGTGGTCGCGGACGACAGCCTGCCCGCCGATGTGATCGCCGCGCTTGAGGCCGAGCACAACACGGTCACAACCCGCCGCGCCGTCTTCCCCTATGCCTTCGCCTGCCCGGCCGGCGTTCAGCGCAAGGAAGGCCGCAACAGCGGCTGCACCGAAATCATGTCGCCCTGGGGCGATGCCATTACCGAACCTGTGGAGCAGAAATGACCGCATCTACCAGCCGCGACGGCGCAATTTCCCGTGTCAGCAGTTATTTTGACGAAGGCACCTTTCAATCCGACCTGGCCCGTTGGGTCACCTACCCGACCGAAAGCCAGAACCCCGAGGCCGCGCCTGAGCTGATGCGCTACCTTGTCGAGGTGATCGAGCCCCGTCTCACCGCCTCCGGGTTTACCTGCGAGATCTTCCCGAACCCCGATCCCGCCGGTGGCCCGCTGCTGATCGGTGAACGGATCGAGGATCCGGCGCTCACCACTGTTCTGACCTATGGCCATGGCGATGTGATCCGCGCCCAGACCGATCAGTGGCGCGAAGGGCTTGGCCCCTTCACTCTGGTCGAGGAAGGCGACCGGCTTTATGGTCGCGGCACCGCCGACAACAAGGGCCAGCATCTGGTCAATATCGCCGCGCTGGAGGCCGTGCTGGCCGAACGCGGCAGCCTTGGCTTCAACGTAAAGATCGTGATTGAAATGTCCGAGGAAACCGGTTCTGCCGGTCTGCCGGAATTCTTCACCGTGCAGAAGGACCGCCTGAAGGCCGACGTGTTGATCGCCTCAGACGGGCCGCGCCTGCAGCCCGATACCCCCACCATGTTCATGGGCTCGCGCGGCGGTGTCAGCTTCGACCTTGAACTCGACCTGCGCGAGGGTGCGCATCACTCGGGCAACTGGGGCGGCCTGCTGGCGGACCCGGCGATGATCCTGGCCCACGCGCTCACCTCCATCTGCGACCGCCGCGGCCAGATCCAGATCCCGGAATGGCGCCCTGACAGCCTGACCGACACCGTGCGCGCCGCGCTGGACGGTCTGCCGCTCGAGGGCGACAGCGGCCCTGCGATCGACAGCGACTGGGGCGAGACCTCGCTGACCCCTGCCGAGCGGGTATTCGGCTGGAACTCCTTTGCCGTGCTGGCAATGACCAGCGGCGTGCCCGAAGCGCCGGTCAATGCCATCGCGCCCACTGCCCGCGCCACCTGCCAGCTGCGCTATGTGGTGGGCACCGATCCCGATGACATCCTGCCCGCGCTGCGCCGCCATCTGGACAAACACGGGTTCGAAAACATCAAGGTCACCCCGCATGACCGCGGGTTCTTCAAGGCAACCCGCCTGGATCCCGATCACCCCTGGGTGACCTTCGTGGCCGGATCTCTGACCGAAACCGCAGGCAAGAAACCGCATATCCTGCCGAACCTTGCGGGGTCTCTGCCGAACGACAGCTTTGCCGATATCCTTGAACTGCCGACGGTCTGGGTGCCACATTCCTATCGCGGATGTTCGCAGCACGCCCCGAACGAACATGTTCTGAAACCCGTCTGCCGCGACGCGCTGCGCTGCATGACCGGCCTGTTCTGGGACCTGCCAAAGGCGAACGCGGACGGCACTGCGGCCAGCTGACCGCACGTTACATTTGATCGAAACAAAGGGCTCGCGGCTTTCCGGAGCCCTTTGTTGCAGTTCAATTTTCCAAAAAATCCAAGCGCGAGTGAGGACTGTTAGCGCGCCACTGTTCGATCTTGACCTGCCCCCCGAGGCTCCCTTATTCATAACGAGAGTCTGCGGGTCTGGTTTTCATATTCTCCGTCGTCTGATTGGGCAAGCGCGCCGGGCGCGGAGCCCTCAAATTGCTCAAGCGTC